>CAJCIJ010000349.1 GCA_903970315.1 Actinomycetota bacterium | reverse complement strand
GAGCAGGCCGGCGCCGACCTACCCTACGGATGCCGCATGGGCGTCTGTTACACCTGCGTCGGGCGGCTGCGCTCCGGGCGCGTGCGCGATCTGCGCACCGGCCGTGTGCACGGCGAACCCGGCGAGATGCTGCGAATGTGTATTAACGCGCCCGAGGGCGCGGTTGAGATCGACCTCTGACAACACCGACAGCAAGGAAGCCCGACATGTCCGTCATCGAAGCCGATAGTGATGTTCGCGACGCACCCTTTCTCGAGGAGCCGTTGGAGGACATCGAGAACCCGCTCGAGCGCCTGAGCCCGGAGCAGCTTGAGGCGTTTACGCGTGAGCTCGACGCAATCCGCGACGAGGTCTTCGCCGACCTGGGCGAGCGCGATGCGCGCTACATCCGCCGGATCATCCGCACCCAGCGCCAGTTGGCGATGGCCTCGCGTGTGCTGCTGCTGGGCTCGCGCCGCCGTTCGCTTTGGCTGACGGGCGCAACTGCGCTGTCGCTGGCAAAGATCCTTGAGAACCTCGAGATCGGCCACAACCTGCTGCACGGGCAGTGGGACTGGATGAACGATCCCGATATCGACTCCCAGACCTTTGATTGGGACACCGCCTCTCCCGGCGCCGCCTGGCGCCATGCGCACAACTACGTCCACCACGTCTACACGCAGGTGCGCGGCAAGGACCGCGATCTCGGCTACACGCTGCTGCGCGTCGATCCCCTGCAGGACTGGAAGCCCATCTTCTTCTTCCAGCCCGCCTACAACCTGCTGTTGATGGCGCTGTTTGAGTGGGGGGTGGCGCTGTATGACCTCAACACCCCTGCGATGCTCTCCGGCGAGAAGCCGCGCGAGCAGTATTTCGGCGAGCTCAAGCAGATCGGCGCCAAGGCGCGCAGGCAGATCGTCAAGGACTTCATCGCCTTCCCGCTGCTCTCGCGTGCCGTGACCCGCAACCGCGCCTCGTTCAAGTCGACGCTGACGGCCAACTTCGCGGCCAACGTTGTGCGCAACGCCTGGGCACACTCGGTGATCTTCTGCGGTCACTTCACCGACCAGACGTTCACGTTCAGCGAGCAGGAAATCGAGGGCGAGACCAAGGGCGAGTGGTACGTGCGTCAGCTTCTGGGATCCGCCAACTTCCAGGGCGGGAAGCTCTTTC
Organism: Actinomycetota bacterium; assembly: GCA_903970315.1. Taxonomy (GTDB): domain Bacteria; phylum Actinomycetota; class Thermoleophilia; order Solirubrobacterales; family Solirubrobacteraceae; genus Palsa-744. The sequence continues at coordinate 2,166 of CAJCIJ010000349.1, read as the reverse complement.
ACATCCTCGGCGGCCACACGGGACTGCAGATCGAGCACCACCTTTTCCCGGACATGCCCTCCAACCGGCTGCGCGAGGTGGCGCCGCGGGTGCGCGAGATCTGCGAGCGCTACGGGCTGCCTTACAACGACGGTCCCTTTGCCCGCCAGCTGGCGTCTGTGCACCACACAATCCTTCGCTACGCATTGCCCGGCGGCAAGCCCAGGCCCAAGCTGCAAGCCGCGGATAGGCCCGCGGCCGACCGCTCCGATCAGGTCCGGTGGGGCGTCTCTGCGCCGCCGTCGCCACGCACTCACATGTGGCGCGAGCTGGAGCCTCGTTGAGGTACGACGCGTCGGATCGACTTGCCTTTTGGGCCCCGGGCCCCTAAAGTCTGCGTGCAGGAGACGATGATCGTGCCGGCCAGTGTGGCGGCCGAGGACCCCTGGAACCCATCCACGTAGGAGACCGCAACGGAGATGCCACCGACCGTGACCACGCAAGCCAGCTGGACCGAGGGCCCCGAGGCCGAGGCCGAGGCGCAAGCGCAGTCAGCCAAGGCTCAGTTTGAGAGCACCGCCAGCCCCGAGAGCGGCTTCTCGCCGGTCCTCAACCAGGACCAGAAGGACATCCGCGACTGGGTGCACGGGTTCGCCGCCGACGTGGTTCGGCCCGCGGCGCGCGAATGGGACGAGCGTGAGCAGACGCCGTGGCTGATCATCCAGGAGGCCGCAAAGATCGGTCTCTACAGCTTTGAAAGCCTGGCTCAGTTCTACGCCGACCCCACGGGGATCACGCTCCCCGTGGCCTTCGAGGAGCTCTTCTGGGGCGACGGTGGCATTGGCATGGCCATCATCGGCACCACGCTCGCTGTCTCCTCGATCTTCGGCCAGGGCACAGGCGAGCAGATCGGCGAGTGGATCCCGCGTTGCTTTGGCAGTGTCGACGAGCCCAAGGTTGCGGCCTTCTGCTCTTCAGAGCCAAACGCCGGCTCCGACGTCAGCGCCATCCGGTGTACCGCCAAGTTCGACGAAGCTGCCAACGAGTGGGTGCTCAACGGCCAGAAGGCCTGGGCGACCAACGGGGGCATCGCCGACGTACACGTGATTGTGGCCTCGGTGGACCGCGAGCTTGGCACGCGCGGACACGCAGCCTTCCTGGTGCCCATGAGCGAAGCAACTGGCATCACCGAAGGCTCCAAGGTCTCAAAGCACGGCCTGCGCGCCTCGCATACGGCAGACGTGTTCCTCGACGACTGCCGCATCCCCGCCGAGTACGTGCTCGGCGGCAAGGAAAAGCTCGACGAGCGTTTGGCCGCGGCACGGGAGCGCGCAACGGCCCTTGCGACCCCCGGCGCAAAGCGCTTTACACCCAGCAACCCCTCGATGGCGACGTTTGAGGCATCACGCCCCGCCGTGGGGGCCCAGGCCCTGGGCATCGCCAGAGCCGCCTATGAGTACTCGCTTGACTACGCCAAGGAGCGTGAACAGTTCAAGCGCAAGATCATCCAGAACCAGTCCGTGGCGTTCACGCTGGCGAGGATGAAGATGGAGCTCGATGCGGCGCGACTGCTGGTCTGGCGTGCCTCCTGGATGGCGCGAAACGGCATCCACTTCCAGAACGCCGAGGGCTCGATGAGCAAGCTGAAGGCCGGCGAGGTGGCTGTGTGGGTGACCGAGCGTGCGATCCAGATCCTGGGTGGCAACGGGTACACGCGCGAGTTCCCTGTGGAGCGCTGGCACCGCGACGCCAAGCTGTACGACATCTTCGAGGGCACCGCCGAGGTCCAGCAGCTCGTGATTGCACGCGCCATCTCGGGCATGCGCATCGAGTAGCTGCCGGCCGGCCCGCGACCAGCCGGCGACCGCATCGCCGGCGGCCCCCATGTGTTGTTGGTGACGAGGACTCTGCTCGGCCATGGGAGCGGGGGGTGTCTAGTAGGCTCAATAACAGGCGCTCGCGTGCTCCAAGGCGAGCGCGAGCAACATCGCTGATTCGGGAAAGGACCAAGGTGGGAGTATGAGATTGAGCACCGCAAGGACAGGCGCTGTGCGCAGGCACGCGCCCATCGCCCTGGCCACGCTGGCGGCGGCAGGACTGCCCGTGTGGGCCGTCGCGGGCGCCGCCACAGCTGATGGGGCGTCGGCACACGCTGCCCACGCGATCTCCGTCCGCGACGAAGCCAAG
>CAJCIJ010000348.1 GCA_903970315.1 Actinomycetota bacterium | reverse complement strand
GGGGTGTCCCGCGCAACGGGTGGGTCCTCCCCATGCTCGCCGGGCCAAGCGGCCCGCCTGCGCGTGGGATGCGGTCCCGCGCCCAAGCGGGCGCGCCGTTGCGCGGGACACCCCGATGCACCCGCCTGGTGGGGTCTTCGGGAAGAAGACTGAACCGGAGATCGCCGAGATGAGCATGACCAACATCCCAGCCTGAGCTTGCCCTGGCGGCTGTCCTGATCGACTCCGCCTGACAGCCACCGACTGACACCCTTCCTCCGCCTGCCCCCTTTCGCCTGGGCGGGCCTCATCCGCACCCGGTCCCCCGGTCGCCTCCCCAGGCGCCCGGGCGCTCGGCGTTTGCGCGACAGGACGACATCCAATGTCCCAGCTGTGTCAATCGGCATTCAATATTGACCCCCATCGGCGTCCAATGTTGACCCCCTGATTTGAGGTTTTCGGCGTTGCTGGCGATCAGTTCCGGTTCTTCATCCGCCAGCTGTCATTGCCGGTCTCGATAATGTCGCAGTGGTGTGTGAGACGATCGAGCAGGGCCGTGGTCATCTTGGCGTCGCTGAACACCGTCGGCCATTCAGAGAACTTCAGGTTGGTGGTGATGACGATCGAGGTGTTCTCGTAGAGGCGGCTGATCAGGTGGAACAGCAGCTGGCCGCCGGACTGGGCGAACGGCAGGTAGCCCAGTTCGTCGAGGACCAGGAGATCGAGCCGCATCAGCTGCTCTGCCAGTCGTCCTGCCTTGCCCGCGCGAGCCTCGTCCTCCAGGCGGTTCACCAGGTCGATCACTGTGGCAAACCGGGCGCGTCGCCCCGCGCGGATGCAGCTGCGCGCGATGGCGACCGCAAGGTGGGTCTTGCCGGTGCCGGTGCCGCCGACCAGCACGGCGTTGCGCTTGTCGTCGAGGAACCCGCCGCCCGCCATGTCGCGCACCAGGCCCTCGTTGATCGGCGTGCCGGAGAAGTCGAACTCGGTGATCTCCTTGGCCAGCGGCAACCGGGCCGAGGTGATCTGGTAGCGGATGGAGCGGGCCTGTTTCTCCGCGATCTCGGCTGCCAGCAGATCACCCACGATCTGCTGCACCGCATGCTGGCGCTTGAGGCCGTTCCTCATCACCTCGTCAAATGCCGACTTGATGCCCGCGAGCTTCAGCTCGTCGAGCATGCTCAGGATCTCATGGCGTTCCATGGTCGTGTTTCCTCAACCTGTCGTAGCGGGCACAGTCCGCGACTGGCTCGTGCTTCAGCACCAGGGCGGCCGGGATGGGGATCGCCGCCGGCGTGGGCGGCTGGCGATGGCGCGAGAGGATGCTGAGCACCACGTCGCCGCTGAACAGCCCGTCCTCGAGCGCCTCGGCGCAGGCCGTCTCGACGAGGCTCAGTCCGTCGCTGGCGACTGCCGAGAGGATGCGCACCATTTGCCGGTCGCCATCGGCCGTGCCCCTGAGTTTCTGACGCACCCGTCCAAGCGCACCAGGCAGGATCCAGTCGCGGAAGGGCGCGCCGTTGCGCAGCGCCCCTGGCTTGCGCACCAGCACGGGCACGTAGTGCCAGGGATCGTAGACGGTCTGATCGCGGCCGAAGCTGCGTGCATGCTCGGCCACGATACGCCCGTCCTGGCGCACCACGATCCGCTCGGCGTAGGCGCGCACCTCCGCAGGACGTCCGACAGCGTTGGCCATGACCGAGTATCTGTTGCGGTCGAACTGCACCAGGCAGGTCTTGGACACGGCAACGGTGCGGGCCTGGAAACCGTCGAACGGCTTGACGTAGGGCACCAGGCCCGGCCGCTCGATCTCGAACATTTCCCACACCGTCTTGTCGCGGCGCTCGGGATGAGCATGGTTCTTGGCGTAGTCGACGCAGCGGTCCGCCAGCCAGCCATTCAGGTCGTCCAGCGAGCCGAACCGTGGCTGCGGCTTGAAGAACCGCGCCCGCAGGGTGCCGACCTGGTTCTCCACCTGGCCTTTCTCCCAGCCCGCTGCCGGCGTGCAGGCGGTCGGCTCGACCAGGTAGTGGCTGCACATCTGCAGGAAGCGCCGGTTGAACACTCGCTCGCGCCCGACGAACACGCTGTCCACCGCGGTGCGCATGTTGTCGTAGATGCCGCGCTGGCAGGTGCCGTGGAAGAAGGCGAACGCGCGGTCATGCGCGTCGAACACCATCTCCTGCATCTCGCGCGGGTAGGCCCGCACGAACGGCATCCGGCTGTGGCACAGCCGGACCTGCGCCACATGCACCAGCATCGCGGTGCCGCCGATCTGCACGGTCTCCTGTGACCAGTCGAACTGGTAGGCCTCGCCCAGCGCGAAGCTCAGCGGGATGTAGGCGCCACTCGAAACGCTGCCCTGCTTGCGCTCCCGAGCACGGGCATAGCGGCGCACCGCGTCGTAGCCGCCACTGAACCCGCGCGCACGCAGCTGCTCGTGGATGCCCAGCAGGTCCACCCGCTCGCGCCGCGCCAGCCGGTCGTTGTCGGCCAGCAGCTGCTGCAGCTCGCCCGTCCAGGCGCCAAGCTTGGGCCGGGGCTGAAGCTCGCGCTTGTAGGCAAAGGACGTCTCGCCCGAACGGAGAACCTTGCGCACCGTGTTGCGCGCGATGCCCAGCTCGCGCGCGATCTCCTTGATCGACTTGCCCTCGACACCGTGGGCCCGCCTGATCCGGGCAATCGTCTCCACAACCAGCATCTCCCCGCTCCGCCCAGTGAACCGGGCGGCGTGATCTCACGAAACGAGGGGGTCAAATTTCAACGCCGATACCCCGCTCAGGGGGTCAAATTTCCATGCCGATCCACAGACAACGACGTTGTGACAG
>CAJCIJ010000347.1 GCA_903970315.1 Actinomycetota bacterium | reverse complement strand
GCGTTCACGGCATGCGGTCTCGGAGAGTTGGTTAAGGAGGGGGAAGCGAACGAACACGACGCCTTGGCGAGTCTCGATCCGCGCCCCGTCGTTGACGCTGTCGTGGCATCTTCGACAACGGCAGGGTCGGCAAGCAAGGGTCTACCCAGTCACCCGCGTTCCGCAGGCGTGGTTGCATCGCGTCGTTGCTGCACAGGTCCGGAAGCACGACCGCGGCGGGACGGGATCGGCGCGAACGCTCGCCTCCGGTGCGCGGCGCGGCGCGGCGTACGGAGTGGCTCACCGCGCGGCCGTCGCCTGCGGTGCGTTCGACGTGGGGGCCGAGCGCATCGCTGAATCACCGACCCCTCGTATATGGGTCCAATCGCTATGCAACCGGCCCAACCCCGCCTGCATCATGAGCGATCGGGTGATGGGGTGCGCGCGCGTTTGCATCTGGTAGCTGTCTTGGGCGTGGTCGTCGTCGGCCTCGCCGATGTTGCGCCGGCTTGGGCCGGCACCTACGAGGTGCCCGCATGCACGGCGTCTGTTGGCTATGTCAACCACTCGTGGGCGGCGTTTACCAGTAGCCCGACATATCTCGAAGTTGACTCAGCGTGTGGTGAAACGCCGACGACCGGGTTCTCATCCAGGGTCTCAAACCTCGCGGTGGGCGATCGGCTGGGGGCGGGGCCGCCACCAGTAGGGGTGGAAGGTGGTTGGCGGATCACCGCGCCGGATGGCACGTCGGTCTCTGCGGTTCAAGGCTCGGCGGATTTCTTCAAAGACACGAACAACGACTGGGAAGTCTTCGTTCGAAATGCGGCAGACCAGCTTCTTGGTGGACAGACGTGCGTGGTCGAACTGAGCGCGGGCGGCTACTGCGAGCTAAGCGGTCGATTCCAGGCGGTCGGCCTGGACACCCGATCCGTGTCGCTCGGAGTCAACTGCGCTGAAAACAGTTCCCACAACTGTCCCGACGGCGCGACACTCCACGAAGTTCGTGCCGAGCTGGACGAAGCGACGGTCACCATCAGCGATCCGGTCGCCCCAACCGGCGTCACCGGGGACGTGCCGACGGGGACCCAGCATGGGACAGTCACGATCCTGGGGTCTGCGTCCGACAGCGCCGCCGGCGTCGCTTCGCTGGCGTTGGTCAATGGTGGCGGCGAAGTCATCGGTGGACCCGTCGTCAGCCCCGGCGGGTGCAACTACACCTACGTCACCCCGTGTCCCACCGAAGTCTCGGAACTACCGATTGACCTCGACACCACCAAGCTCTCCAACGGGGAAGACACCGTATACGTGCGAGCGACGAACGCCGCCGGCGACACCTCCGTCTCGCCCCCGTATGTGCTCGCGATCCACAACAGCCCACCCGAAACCGAACGGGTCGGCACGACCGGTGAACCCGGCCCCCGCGAATCCGGGGCCGGCAGCGGCGGATCGACGTCGGCGCCGACCAGCCCCAGCTCGGTCTCCCTGGTCAGCGAACTGACCCCGAAGCTCGGGGCCGTCGCCTCCCCGGTCAAGGGCCGAGTTGTCCATCCCCGTCGGCACAGCCGTCGGCGTCACCGCCGCCGGCGACCTCACCGCCACGCGTACCGTCGATGCGCGCACCGTACCTGCCATTCCCGCCGGCGGGCGGTAATGCATGGGGCCTGATGGTGCGGGAGTCTCAACCGCTACGCTCGCCCAACCACCCCGCCACCGCAAAGGAGCCCTGCATGTCCGCAACGACCGCGCCACTGGTCACCGCCACCGACTTCGTGACCATGCCCACCAAGGACCTCGACCGCGCCATTGAGTTCTACGGCACCACCCTTGGCCTGCCGTGCTCAGTGCACATTCCCGAGCGCCACTACGCCGAGTTCGAGACCGGCAACCTGACCCTGAGCGTGATCGAGCCCGAGGGCATGGGGCTCACCTACGCGCCCAACACCGCCAACTACCTGGCCCTGCACGTCGACGACATGGAGGCCGCCCGCGCCACCCTGGAAGAGCGCGGCGTGACCTTCGCCGGCGACACCTTCGACACCAGCGTCTGTCACATGGCCTTCTTCGCCGACCCCGACGGCAACGCGCTCATGCTCCACCACCGTTACGCCCCCCGGAGCACGTAGCCCGGGCGCACGTCAGGGCTCGCGCGGCCCCTTTTGCCTGCGCGCGAAAGTGGCGGGGGCAGGATTCGAACCTGCGTAGGCAGAGCCAACCGGTTTACAGCCGGTCTCCTTTAACCACTCGGACACCCCGCCGCGGACGTCGAGGATAGCGGCCACCCGCCCCTGCCGATCCTCGCCTGCGCCCCCTCGTCGATCATCGCCTGTGCGCTTGGTGGCGCGGTGGCGGCGCCTGCGCTCAGACCGCCTCGCGCAGACCCTGGGCCTCGGGCAGGCCCTCGAGCTTCTTCAGGGTCCTGGTCTCTATCTGGCGCACCCGCTCGCGCGTCACGTTGAGCACTTCGCCCACCTGCTCCAGCGTCAGCCGCTCGCCGCGCAGGCCGTAACGCAGCTCAAGCACCTCGCGCTCGCGCACCGGCAGCGAGGCCAGCAGCTTGCGCAGGCCCTCGCGCTGGACCGCAAGCGATGCCCGCTCCCACAGCGGCGCCGAGCCGGGATCGACCAGGAAGTCGCCAATCGCCACGTCGTCGTCGGCGCCCATCGGGCGCTCAAGTGACAGCGGCTCCTGGGTCGCGTCGAGCATCCGCCTGATCTCCTCCGGCGGCCTGCCCAGGGCGTCGCTGAGCTCCTGCTCAGTCGGCTCGCGTCCCAGCTCCTGGGTCAGCTGGCGCCGCATCGCAAGCATCTTGTTGATGCGCTCGCCCACGTGTACCGGGATGCGGATGGTGCGCCCGTGGTCTGCAATCGCCCTGGATACCGACTGGCGGATCCACCACGTTGCATACGTCGAGAACTTGAACCCGCGCCTGTAGTCGAACTTCTCCACCGCCCTGATCAGCCCCACCGAGCCCTCCTGGATGAGGTCAAGCAGGGTCAGGCCTCGGCCTGTGTACGCGCGAGCGATCGATACCACCAGGCGCAGGTTGGCTTCGACCATGTGTTCCTTGGCCAGCATGTCCCCGCGTTCGATCCGCTTGGCCAGCTCGACCTCCTCCTTGGCGCTCAACAGCCGCACCCTGCCAATCGCGCTCAGGTACCGGCGCAAGGAGTCCGTGCCCGGCTCAAGTGCCGCCGCCAGCTGGCGGCGGCCTTCGGCAGACGAGGAATCGTCCTCGTCTGACTCCTCGCGCTGTTCCCGTCTCCTACCCGCCTCGCTGGGCTCCCTTGCCCACGTCCTTACTTCCCGTTCGCCCTCATCCCCCGACACGCCGACTTCCTCGGGTCCTCCTCCAGACCCGAGGCCGCCTGCGTCGTAGCCGGTGTCCCGCCGGCGGAACCTGCCCTTCCTCCCCAGAGGGACAGGGTGGCTCGAGTCATCGCGGTCCGAGGTATCCGGCTCGGCGGCGTGCGGACCGTAGTCCGCGCCCTGGTAGCGGTCAGGGGCCAGTCCAGCGCGCGCCGTAGGTTGCGCCGACTCTGCCGCAGCTTGACCGTTCTCCCTCACCTTGACCCCAAAACCATCGATTGACCCCAACCAACGATTGACCTAAAACAACAGTGACCCAAACTTGATCAACCCACCTAGTGGCAAGTGATACCAGATCCGGGCCCGTGCGTGCAGGCACGCCGAGACCCCTGCGCGGCAAACCCGCGACGCTAAGCTGGTCGCGGCGTGTCCGTAACGAAAATTGGCCCCGATGCCGCTGCGCTTGACGTCCAGGCCGGGCCTCCATCTGTGCCCGTCGCGCTCTCGCGGGTCGGCGTCACGGGCGTCGAGAAGGTCATCCGCGTCGGCGAGGAGCTCTACTTCGCGCGCCTTGACTGCTTCGTGGACCTGGGCGCCGAGCAGAAGGGCGCACACATGTCGCGCTTTGACGAGGCCATCAACGAGATCGTCGGCGACGTCGTGCTGGGAGAGGCAACGTTCCGCGCCGAGACACTCGCCCAGCACATCGCCGAGCGCGTGCGCGACAGCCAGCGCGCCGAGCGCGCCGAGGTGACCATTGCTGCGCGCTACCCCGAGCACAAGCCCGCGCCCGTGTCGGGAGTCATCACGCAGGAGATCTACACGCTCTACGGCCGCGCCATCGCCACCGGCTCCGGCACCCACCGGGTGGTGGGGGTCTCGGCGACGGGGATGACCGCCTGCCCGTGCGCGCAGGAGCTGGTCAAGGACCGTGCGCGGGTGCGCCTGGCGGCCGACGGCTTCTCGGCCGAGGACACCGAGCGCATCTTCCAGGCCGTGCCCGTGGCCACGCACAACCAGCGCGGCCTGGGCACGCTGCACATCGGCTGCCGCCCCGACTCAGGCATCGAGCTGGATGCCATGGCCCTATTGGCGATCGTCGAGGGCTCCATGTCGTCCGAGATCTATGAGCTCATGAAGCGCTCCGACGAGGTCGAGGTGGTCGAAAAGGCCCACCGCCGACCCCGCTTTGTCGAGGACTGCGTGCGCGAGATGATCAGCGGCGTCATCGACGCCTTCCCAGAGCTCCACGGCGACTGCTTTGTCTGTGCCCGCCAGGAGAACCTGGAGACCATCCACCAGCACAACGTCGTCGCCGAACGCTACGGGCTGCTGTCTGAGCTGCGCGCCGAGGTGGCCTCGGGCCAGCCCGCCCGCCATCACACCACGCTGGATCGCTGGCTCACCCACTCGGCGGGCGTCTGAACGCACCCCGCGGCGCGCCGAAACGCGGCGACCCCAGCGGCGGGCTTGCCTAGTGCGCGTGTGGCTGGGCGGCAGCGCCGGCTGCGTCGGCCGCGCGCTGCACAGCCTGGATATGCCTGCGCAGGCCGAAGAAGTAGTCAAGGCCCGAGATCACGGTCACCGCGACCATCGCGTAGATCAGCCCCGACACCCACAGCGGCTTGTTGGGCACCGCGATCACGGCGAGTACCGTCACGATCTGAACAGCAGTCTTGATCTTGCCCAGCGAGCCTGCTCCGATCACCACGCCCGCGTGGCCAACGCCCATGCGCAGCATCGTCACCGCCAGCTCCCTGGCGATGATCACCATCGCCACCCATGCCGCCAGCCGGTGCAGTGAGACCAGCGCCAGCAGTGCCGCCACGATCAGCAGCTTGTCGGCGAGCGGGTCCATGAGCTTGCCGAACGTGGTCTCTGAGTCCTTGGCGCGCGCCAGGTAGCCGTCCACGAAGTCCGTCAGCGACGCCAGCGCGAACACCACCGCCGCCAGCACGTCGCCCTCGGCGGAGTTGCCAAGCAGCGACACCACCACCACCGGCACCAGCAGGATGCGCAGTACCGTCAACACGTTCGGGAGGTTGACTGGGAACACTGAACGCGGCGGCCGGCGGGCCTCTAGTGGCTTTGGATGACCCTGTCGATCAGCCCGTACTCCACGGCCTGCTCGGCGTTGAAGAAGCGATCGCGCTCCATGTCCTTGTGGACCTCCTCAACGGTTCTGCCACTGTGCAGCGCAAACGCTTCGTCAAGACGCTCGCGCTGAGCCAGGATCTCGCGCGCGTGGATCTCGATGTCCGTCGACTGGCCCTGGAAGCCCGCCGACGGCTGGTGGATCAGCATGCGGCTGTTCGGTAGCGACGAACGCTTGCCCTTGGCCCCGCCCGTCAGCAGCAGCGCCCCCATGGACATCGCCAGGCCCACGCACATCGTCGCCACGTCGGGCTTGATGAATTGCATCGTGTCGTACACGGCCAGGCCCGAGTACACCGAGCCCCCCGGCGAGTTGATGTAGATCGCCACGTCCTTGTCGGGGTCCTCGGCCTCCAGGTGCAGCAGCTGTGCCACCACCAGGTTGGCCACCTCGTCGTCGATCGGCGATCCCAGGAAGATGATCCGCTCGCTCAGCAGTCGCGAGTAGATGTCGTATTCGCGTTCGCCGCGCGCCGTCGTCTCGATGACCGTGGGCACAAGCAGTGGGATACCTGGCATCGCTCTAGCCTACCGTCAGCCCCCGCCGGCCCCGTGAGCTGGCCCTCAGCTGCCCGTCAGCCCCCCAATGAGTGCGCCCGCGATCCCGCCCCCGGCCGCCGCCGAGGCCGTGCTCCCCGTCGCGCCCTCGCCCTCGATGGGTGCGATGAACATCGTCTGGATGGCCAGCGTGCCCGGCCCCGTGAAGCGGTTCCACGTCAGCTTTCCGCCGCCGCCGAAGATCCCTGACTTCAGGCCCATGCTGATCGCCTCGAGCTTGACCGTGGGGTCCTTGTAGAGCCACGCGCCCGCCTCCACGTCAATCTGCTCGCCCGCGTCCAGCGTCACCGCGAACACGTTGCCGTGTCCGTGCAGCCACACGATCGCGTCGCCGTTGGTGGCACGGAACTTGTCGATGAAGAAGCCCGAGCCTCCCAGCAGCATGTTCTTCACACCCTTGACCCGTTCAAAGGTGTAGTCGATGTTGTCCGTCGCCGCGATGAACTGGTGCTCGCGCACGTCCACCCCCTGGCCCTGGCCAACGTGCAGCGGTATGCACTGGCCGGCCGAGTCACGCGAGAACGCGATGTTGCCCGCGCCCGTCGTGTGGGTTACGAAGAAGTCAAGGCCCGCAATCTTGCGCTTGATCGCCCCCGGCAGCTTGTGCAACTCGACGTTCACCTGTGGCTGCTTCCACAGCAGCACGTGGTGTTCGAACATCACCCCCTGCTGGCCCACCTCGATCTGCAACTCCGGCACCAGTGCGCCGCGGATGTGGTAGGTGACGCCCGCAAAGGACTCGTCGGAGACAGACGGCGGGATCGGCTCGGGCAGGTGCATCGGCGTGCCTCCTTAGGCGGCTGATTGGCGAGGGTGATGCCTTGTTGGAGGCGAGCCTAACTGCGCGCCACCACGGCGTCAATGTGTTCTGGTCGGCGCCGCTGCCTCAGTCCTTTAGCCGGCACGCCTTTGCACTTCGGCGCCAGTGAGCGTGGAGGGTTGGCGCTTGCAAGATGCATGGCACGCGGGCGCGTGGGCGCGCGCGCGGTTCCGACGGAGAACGCGTTTTGGGACACGATTTGGGCGTCGGCCCTGTCGCGGGTGCTCCGATCGGGCAGGAGCGCTAGACTTTGGACAACTCGCGCTTGGGCGGGTTTTTTTTCGCCCAAGTACCCAACAACTACGCAGGGATAGCCCACATGGCCCGCGCAGATGTGCGAATCGCTGTCACCCTCGCCTGCGAGGACTGCAAGCGTCGCAACTACCAGACAAACAAGAGCAAGCGCAACAACCCTGACCGCATGACCATGCGCAAATACTGCCGCTGGTGCCGACGGCACACCAGTCATCGGGAGACCCGCTAGCGGAGGATTCTCGCCGTGGCCCGTGACCGCAAACGCGCCAGGCAGCGCAAAGCGCGCCAGGGTCGGGGGGCGGCGGCCGATGTCCGCGACGCCCGTCCCGACGCCACCCGCGCCGGTGTCCCAGCAGGGACCGGCGGTGGCATCCCTGCGCCCAGCGTGCCAGCCGCCCTGGAGCACGCGTCTGGTGAGGTCGAGGAGTTCGACGCCGCCATGGCGCGCGGTGCCGCCGAAGTGTTTTCCGACGACGACCAAGATGCCACCACTGCACTGCAAGCCGGCGAGGCCACAAATGGCGAGGTCCTCGATGCCCCGGCCGACACCGATCCAGGTCTGGAGGACCTCGTCGATGAAGGACCCTCACCCTCCGCCGACGCCGACGCCGACGACTACGAGGATGACGACGACCAGGATGCCGACGGCTCAGGCACGGCCGTCGAGGCATTTGCCCAGCGCGACGAGGACGCCCCCGCCCAGCGCCGGCCGCGGCGAGCCCGCGCGGAGGTTTCTGAGCGCAAGCTCTCGCTGCCCGCTCGCGCCGCCGCTTTCCTGCGCGCCTCCTGGGCGGAGTTGCAGCGCATGCAGTGGCCCGACCGCCAGCAGACATCCCAGGCCACTGCAGTCGTGCTCGGCTTTGTCGTGGTCGCCGGCCTGTACCTCGGAGCCGCCGACTGGGTGGCTCAGAAGGTCGTCAACCTCATACTCGAATAGCCCGCCTCGGCGCCCGTCGGCGGCTATCCTGCCCCGGCCTGGCTATCTTCTTCTGCCCACCACCAGGTCCATTTAGCGTCGCAAACCTCTCCCGAACGGCACCCAATCATGTTTCGCTGGTACGTCATAAACACATACTCCGGCCACGAGAACAAGGTCAAGCAGAACCTTGAGCACCGCGTTGTCTCCCTGGGACAGCAGCGTGCCGTGCGTCAGGTCGTCGTGCCCACCGAGTCGGTCTCCGAGATGAAGGACAACCAGAAGGTGACCGTCGAGAAGCGCACCATGCCCGGCTACGTGCTCGTCAACATGGACCTCGATGAGGACTCCTGGGGCGTCGTTCGCGGCACGCCCGGCGTGACCGGTTTCGTCGGCTCCGAACACAAGCCCGTCCCCCTTACCCGGCCCGAGGTCGACAGGCTGCTGCACCGCGCCGAAGTTGCCGCTGCCCCGCGCGCCCGTGCGCAGTTTGCGATCGGCGAATCCGTCAAGGTCATCGCCGGCCCCCTGTCGGACTTCTCCGGCGAGATCTCCGAGATCAACGACGACGCCGCCCGCCTGAAGGTGCTCGTGTCCATCTTCGGGCGCGAGACACCCGTCGAGGTCGGCTTTGACCAGGTCAAGAAGCTCTAAGGGCCATCGCCCGGTTACGCTGATCTAGCAATGGCAAAGAAAGTACTCACCACAATCAAGCTCCAGGCCAACGCCGGCCAGGCGTCTCCGGCGCCGCCCGTGGGCCCTGCCCTGGGCCAGCACGGCATCAACATCATGGAGTTCTGCAAGGCCTTCAACGCCCAGACTGTCAGTGAAACGGGCACGGTCATCCCGGTGGTCATCACCGTCTACGAGGACCGCTCGTTCACGTTCATCACCAAGACGCCCCCCGCCGCCGTGCTGATCCGCCAGGCGCTGGGCCTCGACCGCGGCTCCGGCGAGCCCAACCGCAAGAAGGTCGGCACGCTTTCCGCCTCCCAGCTGCGTGCCATCGCCGAGCGCAAGCTGCCCGATCTCAACGCTCACGACATCGAGCAG
>CAJCIJ010000346.1 GCA_903970315.1 Actinomycetota bacterium | reverse complement strand
ACCTGCAGAGCCGGCAGGTACTCGACGATCTGCGGCCAAGCGTCGACCTGGACGCGGTCTACGGCAGGCCCGACGCCGACTGGTGGAACCGCCTGCCGCCGGGCGAGCCGATCGAGGACAAGCTGAGATACTGGCGGCGCGTGATCGACCCGTTCTTCGACGTCTCGACGGGAGTCGTGAGCGTGAAGGTCCGCGCGTTCGAGCCTGCGGACGCGCAGGCTGTGTCCGCGGCGATGCTCCGTTCGGCGGAGCGGCTGGTCAACCGGCTGTCGGAGCGAGCCCAGGCCGACAAGCTCGCCTACGCGCATCAGAGCGTCGTGGACGAGCTGGCCGCATGGAAGTCGGCCGAGAAGAGCCTGCGCGACTTCCGCAATCAGAACGAGGTCGTCCTGCCGAGCATCCAGGCGACGGAATCGACCCGGCTCGACGGCGCGCTGCGCACGTCCGAATCCTGGGTTCGTGCGGCGCTCGATGCGATGCGGGCGCGCGGCATCTCGACGTCCTCACCGCAGGCGGCCGCCCTGCAGGCTCAGCTCGCGTCGATCGAGACGGAGCTGAGGCGCACCCAGACGGAGCAGACCCGCGCCGACCCGCCGGCTTTGCTCGAGGCCGCGCGTCCGGCGGAGAGCTTCGCCTCGGTGCTCACCGCATACGAAGGCCTCGACGTGGACGCGAAGATCGCCGCGAAGTCCTATGAGATGGCCGTCATGGCGGAGCAGCGGGCGCACGACGAGGCGAGCCAGCAGCAGATTTACTTGGATACGTTTGTTTCTCCTGCTATGCCGGAGAGGTCGCTCTACCCGGTCCGCTGGCGCATGGTGCTGCAGATCGGTTTCACGAGCGTCGGCGCCTGGCTGCTGGGGACCCTGCTGTGGCGCGGGGTCATGGATCACATCGAGTGAGAGTTCCCCAACCATGATCGGTCAATCGTGAACGCGTTCCTTCAGCCGTCGTCGTCGCGACGCCGTCTGGCCACGGTGGAGACGGAGGCGGCCGCGCTGCGGCTCACGCTGCGGGAATATGAGAGCACCGTCAGAGCGCAGGCGCTGGCGCTCGCCGCATGCGAGGCCGAGGTCGCGGCCCGCGAGGCGGTGGTCAGCCAACGGGAGGCGTCCCTCGCCGCGTGCGAGGCCGTGGTCGCCGAGCGTGAGAGGGCGCTCGCCGCATGCCAGGCTGAGGTCGCGGCCCGCGAGACGGCGCTCGGCGAGCAAGCGGCTGCGATCGCCGATCTGCAATCCGCGGTTCGAGGCTATCAGGACATGTTCCGCAAGCGGGACAGCCACGCATTGGAGAGCGCGATGGACCTCCCGTCACCTGCAACGCCCGCACCCGACCCGAGCGCTGCTTGGGATGCGGCGTCAAGCCTGCTCGAGGGCCGTCGCCCGAGCGCCGCCAACGTGGACCAGGCCCTGGATGAGTGGCACGGGATTGCGGCTCGATACGCGGGCCAAGGCTTTCGAGGCGGCCAGACGCTCATCGAGCCCTATCTGATCGAGCGAAGGATACATGACCGGCCAGGATATCTGATCATGGCGACCAAGGAGGGCCAGGACTGGTACGACAACCAACATGAGACCGAAGTGCCAGAGCTCCTCCGTCTGGGAATGCTCCGCCAGGGCGACACGGTGTTCGACTGCGGCTCCAACCAAGGTCTGAACGCGTTGTCCTACGCACGCGCCGTGGGACCTGCCGGGCGGGTGGTCGCGTTCGATCCATTCCCGCTACATATCGACATCGCGCGCTTCAACGCCCGGCTGAACGACTTGCGCAACATCGACTTCATCCGAGCCGGGCTTTCAAGCAGGGCCGAGCAGCTGAACGTGTCGATCCTTGAGCAGTGCGTGGCCGAGACCGACGACACCGCGGACGGCAAGTCGATCAGCCTGCTTCCCCTCGACGCCTTCGCGAGCCTGCGACCGTCGTTCGTGAAGCTCGACATCGAAGGCGCGGAGGTCGACGCGCTGGAGGGCGCGGCGGAGATCATCGCCATGGAGCCCGCGATCTACATCGAGGTCCATCCGCGATACCTCCCTCGATTTGGCAAGGTCCCGTCGGACGTTTTCAAGCACGTCCCGCTGAGCCGCTATCGTTGCTACATCGACCATCCCGGCGTGCCGCGGATGAGCGGCTACGAGGGCGAGTTCGAGATGACCGAGGGTTGCGCCCTCTACTGCGTTCCGCGTTCGCGCGACACCGAGGTGAGGCGCTTGCGCGCGTCGCACCGGAACGTCTGAGGGGAGGCTGCCGCGCGGTCCGGCCGCCCGACGTCAGCCGAGCCGTCGGGCCTACACGACCCCCTTGAAGTCGTTCCACGGGTTGCCGGGGGTCGGGCCTGAGACCGACCCCTTTGCAAGCGGCCCCCAGCCCTCGGTCTTCCAGCGGGCGAGGTTCGGCATGCCGTCGTAATACGGCGTTCCCGACGCGTTGACGGGCGTCTGGACGTAGCCGTCCTTCACCTTCGGATCGGGCGTGTACCACGTGAGGCTCGGGAACAGGCTGTGGCGCAGCAGCTCGTAGGTGGTGCGCCCGTCGTTCCAGATCGACACTCTGATCTCGCTCCAGATCGGCGGGAACCCGGTGACGCCGTGCGCGACGGTCTCGCCGGTGAGGCCGCCGAC
>CAJCIJ010000345.1 GCA_903970315.1 Actinomycetota bacterium | reverse complement strand
GAGACGCGCTGCCACGGCACAGGCGCGCCGATGGCGGTGGGGCAGGCCAAGGCTTCGCAAACCGCACGGTCGCGAGGCCGACGGCCAAGACTCCGCAAACCGTACGGTCACGAGGTCAAGAAGGGAGGGCACGATGCCGATAACAGTGTGATGAGCGATACCGCCCTGGCAACATCCGATGTTGTCCCGGCGCACACTGCGCCGCTGAAGGCGGTGGGCGGATTGCCCAGCAACGGGCTCTACCACGCCACCGGCCACTCGCGCTCTCCCCGCATGATCGGGGAAGTGGTGGTGGACCTTGGCTTCGCAGACAGGGACACAGTCGAGCGCGTGGTCGAGACGGCGCGTTCTGAAGGCCGGCCGTCGGGCGCAGTGCTCGTCGAGCAGGGAGTGCTCAGCCATGACCAGCTCGGCCGTGTGGTAGCCGAGCGATTCGGCGTCGACTATGTGGACCTGTCGGTCTATGACCTGGACATGGGCGCAGTCAACCTCATCACTGCGGCGGCGGCCAAACGTTTCCAGGCGGTGCCCATCGGCTTCAGCGCCGACGGCGCGGTCCTGCTTGCCATGTCGGACCCCACCAACGTGCTCACGATCGACGACGTGGCGGTCATAACAGGGCGCCGGATCCGGCCCGTAGCTGCGTCGGTCGAGGACCTCGGTCTGCTGCTGACCCGGCTGGGACGCATGGACGAGTCGATCGAGGACCTGGTTGACGAGGATTTGGAGGCCCCAGCGGAGGCCGATGCCGAACCCGATGAGACCGGCGACCCGGATGCTCCAGTGATCCGCCTGGTGCACTCGATCATCGCCCAGGCCGTTGAACAGGGCGCGTCGGACATCCATCTGAACCCCGAAGAAGGCGACACGAGGGTGATGTACCGCATCGACGGCGTATTGGCCCCCGCAGCAACTGTAAAGCGGCGCATGGCTCTCGGCGTGGTGTCGCGCATCAAGATCATGGCTGACCTGGATATCTCCGAGCGACGCGTTCCCCAGGACGGGCGCTTCGCCCTGACCCTCGACGGCAGGCGCGTGGACATCCGTGTGGTGACGCTGCCCCTGGTAGGTGGCGAGGGCGTGATGCTGCGCATCCTGGACCGCGGTGCATCCATCCAGAGCCTGGAGTCTCTGGGGTTGCCCGAGGCGGCACTGGACCGCTTTACGCGCGCCATTGGCAAGCCCAGTGGCGCGGTCCTGGTGACGGGTCCCACGGGGTCGGGCAAGTCCACCACCCTCTATGCAGCGCTGAATGTTGTCAACGACGGCAAGAAGAGCGTGCTCACCATCGAGGATCCCGTCGAGCAGCGCATCGCGGGCATCAAGCAGATGCAGATAGCGCCCAAGGCGGGCGTCACGTTCGACGTGGGACTGCGCTCGATGTTGCGCGCCGACCCCGACGTGATCATGGTGGGCGAGATCCGCGATCGCGAAACGGCACGAATCGCAATCGAAGCGGCCCTCACGGGCCACCTGGTTCTCTCAACCCTGCACACACGCGACGCGTCAAAGACGCTTGGGCGCCTGATTGACATGGGGATCGAGCCGTTCCTGGTCTCCTCGGCCATCGACTGCGTGGTTGCCCAGCGGCTGGTGCGGATTCTCTGTCCGCACTGCAAGACCGTTCAGCGCCTGCCAAAGGCGGTCCGCGCGGAGTACGACTTGGGGACGGCCACCGTCTATGAGCCCGTGGGCTGCTCGCGCTGCGGGGGCTCCGGTTACAGGGGCCGCGTTGGCGTCTACGAAGTGATCCTGATCAGCGAGCCCATGCGCTCCCTGATCCTCGAGCGCGCCTCTGCCGACGCGATCGCCGCTGTGGCCGCCCAGGAAGGCATGGGCACCCTTCGCGACGACGGCCTGGACAAGGTGCGCGAGGGGGTCACCTCGATCGCCGAGGTCGAGCGCATGGTCGGCAGCACCCTGTAGCGTCGCCGCGGGACCGTCCGCCCAAACGCCCGCACGGGGCGAATGCGCGCAGCAGCTGCCGGCGGGGAGCCGGCCTATTGGTGTCACCGGACGCGTGCGCCATCATGGATCGTCATGAGGGCATCCTTCGGCGGCGGACACGGCTTCGGCGCTGCGCACGGTGGCGCGGGCACGGGAGCGATGCGCTCGCTGCGAGGTCCCGAAAAAGAGCCGACACCGCTGCTTGACCCCAGCCGCAAGCGCGAACGCGGGCGCGTCCTGCGCCTGTTCCGTCCCTACCGCTTGCGCCTGGGCTCGGTGCTCGTGCTCGTGGTGGTGGGCGCGGGCCTGAACATGGCCCAGCCGTTCTTGGTGCGCGAAGTCCTCGACAAGACCATCCTCCACCACGATCCGACGCTGCTGGTCGAGCTGGTCGGCGGCATGGTCTTCATTGCGATTGCCACGGGCGCCATCAGCGTGTGGCAGACGTACCTGTCAAACGTGGTGGGCCAGCGTGTCATGCACGACCTGCGCGCCGCCGTCTACGGCCATCTCCAGCGGATGTCGCTGGCATTCTTCACGCGCACGCGCACAGGCGAGGTTCAGTCGCGCATCGCCAACGACATTGGCGGGCTTGAGAACGTGGTCACGCAGACGGCCACGACGATCGCTCAGAACGCAACCACGGTGATCGCGAGCGTGGTGGCGATGTGCATCATGGACTGGCGACTGGCGGTGATCTCGCTGGTCTTCGTGCCCCTGTTCGTGTGGCTTGTGCGCCGCGTTGGGAGGGTTCGCCGCAAGATCACAGGCGAGCAGCAGCGCCGCCTTGCGGACATGTCGGCGCTGGTTGCGGAGTCCCTGTCGGTCTCCGGGATCATGCTCGGCAAGACCATGGGCCGAGGCGCCGATCTCGCGGAGCGCTTCACTGGCGAGTCCAAGGGGATCGCTGACCTGGAGGTGCGCTCGCGTATGGCCGGGCGCTGGGTGATGTCCACGATCCAGATGACCTTCGCGATCCAGCCGGCGATCATCTACTTCCTTGCCGGCGAGAACCTCTTCGGGCACGCGATCTCGGTGGGGACCGTGGTGGCGTTCACCACCTTGCAGACCCGGCTGCTCTTTCCGATCCAGCAGCTGCTGGGCGTGGGCCCGGAAATGGAGTCGTCGCTGGCGCTGTTTGACCGGATCTTCGAGTACCTGGACCTGCCCATAGACATCGTCGAGGCGCCGAATCCCGTGCAGCTGCGTCCCAGCGAGCTGCTTGGCGAGGTGCGCTTTGAGGGTGTTTTCTTCAGCTACTTCGGCT
>CAJCIJ010000344.1 GCA_903970315.1 Actinomycetota bacterium | reverse complement strand
GTTTGACTACTCCGGAGCGCAGGCGTGCAAGGTGCTGCGCCAGGAGGGCTACAGGGTCATCCTGGTCAACTCCAACCCCGCCACGATCATGACCGACCCGGAGCTGGCCGACGCGACCTACATCGAGCCGCTGCTGGTAGGGCCCGTGCGTCAGGTGATCGAACGCGAGCGGCCCGACGCACTGCTGGCAACGCTCGGCGGCCAGACCGCGCTGAATCTGGCCACCAAGCTGCACGACGACGGCACCCTGGACCGCTTCTCGGTGGAGCTGATCGGCGCCAACTACGACGCGATTGCGTGCGCCGAGGACAGGGAGCTGTTCCGCACGGCCATGGAAGCAGCAGGGTTGAAGATGCCGGCGTCGGCTGTGGTCACGTCGGTTGAGCAGGCCACCGAGCAGGTGCCCAAGCTGGGCCTGCCGTGCATCGTGCGGCCCGCGTACACGCTGGGGGGGCGCGGCGGCGGGGTCGCGCGCACGATGGAGGAGCTCCAGCAGATCGTGGCCGGCGGGATCGAGGCCTCGCCGATCGGCCAGGTGCTGCTGGACCAGTCGGTCCTGGGCTGGGGAGAGTTCGAGCTGGAGGTGATGCGCGACCGGGCCGACAACGCGCTCGTGGTGTGCTCGATCGAGAACGTCGATCCCATGGGCGTGCACACAGGTGACTCGGTCACCGTGGCCCCGCAGCAGACCCTCAGCGACAGCCTCTACCAGCGGCTGCGCGACCAGGCGCTGGCCGTGATCCGTGCGGTGGGCGTGGAGACGGGCGGCTCAAACGTGCAGTTCGCCGTCAACCGCGCCACCGAGGAGGTGTTGGTGATCGAGATGAACCCCCGCGTGTCGCGCTCCTCGGCGCTGGCCTCCAAGGCCACGGGCTTCCCGATCGCAAAGATCGCCGCCCGCCTGGCGGTGGGTTACACGCTGGACGAGATCCCCAACGACATCACTGGCATCACCCCGGCGAGCTTTGAGCCCACGATCGACTACGTCGTGGTCAAGTTCCCGCGCTTTGCCTTCGAGAAGTTCCCGGGCACCGAGCCGGCGCTGACCACCCATATGAAGTCCGTGGGGGAGGCGATGGCGATTGGGCCGACATTCACACAGGCCTTCGCCAAGGCGATGCGCTCGCGCGAGCTGGACAAGACTCCGCGCGTGCGTGAAAGCTCAGACGCCGAGCTGCTCACCGGCCTGGAGGTGGCCAGCGCCGATCGCTTCGAGGCGGTCCTGGAGCTGCTCCGACGCGGGGTCAGCCCCGACACGGTGCACGAGCGCACTTCGATCCACCCGTGGTTTTTGGATCAGCTGGCGCGCCTGGCGGCCGATCCCGACGGCCCATTTGCCGGCGAGCGCTCGTTTCGCTCGGTTGACACCTGTGCCGCGGAGTTCCCCGCGCGCACCCCCTACTACTACTCGGCCTGTGACCGCCAGGCCGCAGGCGAGCTGACGCTGGGCGAGCGCCCGTCGGTGGTGGTGCTGGGTTCCGGGCCCAACCGCATCGGCCAGGGAATCGAGTTTGACTACTGCTGCGTGCATGCCGCCATGACCGTGCGCGCTTCCGGCCGCGATGCGGTGATGATCAACTGCAACCCCGAGACCGTCTCGACGGACTACGACACCTCTGACCGCCTGTACTTCGAGCCGCTGACGCTCGGCGACGTGCTGGGCGTGCTGGAGGCCGAGGCAAACCTCGAGGGGGTGATCGTCCAGTTCGGCGGACAGACTCCGCTGAAGCTCGCCGCAGGGCTGCACGCGGCCGGGGTGCCGCTGCTGGGCACGAGCGTGGAGGCGATCGATCTGGCCGAGGACCGTGCCCGTTTCGGGGCGCTGCTTGACCGGCTGGGCTACAGGGCGCCGCCCTACGCCACCGCCCACTCGCGCGAGCAGGCGCTGGCCAGGGCCCAGGAGGTCGGCTTCCCACTGCTGGTGCGCCCCTCCTATGTGCTCGGAGGACGTGCCATGGAGATCGTGTACTCCGTCGAGGACCTCGCCACCTACTTCGAGCGCGAGTTGCCGGCGCTCGCCGGCTCCGACGAGCAGGTCGCCACGACGATCTATCTGGACCGCTTCTTGGAGCGCGCCATGGAGGTGGACGTCGACGCCCTCTGCGACGGTCGTGTCGAGGACGGCGGCGGGGGAGAGGTGTGGATCGGCGGCATCATGCAGCACGTCGAGGAGGCCGGGGTGCACTCGGGCGACAGCGCGTGCGTGCTGCCCCCGCACTCGCTCGGCGAGGAGATGATCGAGCAGATCCGAGCGGCGACGCGCGACATCGCCACGGCGTTGGGCGTGGTGGGCCTGTTCAACGTCCAGTACGCGGTTCACGCCGGCGAGCTGTATGTCCTTGAGGCCAACCCGCGCGCGTCGAGGACCGTGCCGTTCGTGTCAAAGGCGATCGGCGTGCCGATGGCCAAGCTGGCATGCCGGATCATGCTCGGCGAGCGGATCACCGATCTGGGCCTGTCGCGCGAGCGCGAAGGTCTCGGCTTCGGGCGCCACGTGTCCGTCAAGGAGGCTGTGATGCCGTTTGACCGGCTCTCGGGCACCGACGCGGTGCTGGGCCCCGAGATGCGCTCCACGGGTGAGGTGATGGGCATCGCGTGGGACTTCCCGACCGCGTTCGCCAAGGCCCAGGCGGCGGCGGGGATGCCACTCCCCTCCGGCGGGACGGTGTTCATATCGGTGACCGACTCCGACAAGCAGGGCGCCGCCCAGCTGGCCCAGATCCTCCACGACAACGGCTTTCGCATCGTCGCCACGCGCGGCACGGCCGAGGCGATTGCGGGCATGGGAGTCCCCGTGCAGCGCCTGAACAAGATCGCCGAAGGCTCGCCGCACGTGGTCGACTTCATCGAGAGCGGTGACGTGGTGCTGGTGGTCAACACGCCCAGTGGGTCCGGCGCAAGGATCGACGGCCACGAGATACGTCGCGCAGCGATCGCCAAGGGGATCCCCTGTCTGACCACACTGCACGCGGCATCCTCGGCGGCGAGGGCAATCGCCTCGGCGCGTACCCATGCCGGTCTCGAGGTACCGGTCATCTCCCTGCAAGAGCTCCAAGGCGACCGTCAGGCCGCTGTGGCGCCGTGAGCGCCACGCCGTTTGGCAGGCGCGTGGTCACGGTCACTGGCGTCGATGAGTTGGGCCCCTACCGTGTCCTGCGCGTTGCCGATCCCGACGGCCCCGAGCCGGTGCCGGGCCAG
>CAJCIJ010000343.1 GCA_903970315.1 Actinomycetota bacterium | reverse complement strand
GCTCGCCGTCTACCGCGCGGTCGCGGTCCCCGGTCTGATGGCTGTCGGCCTGCTCGGGGTGTGGCTTGTGGCCGAGATGCGCCGCGCTGTGCCCGAGCATCCTCGGGGCACCTCCAGTGGCTGGAGCGCGAACCGATCGGGCCGAAGTACCCCGCTACTGGGCGCCCGCGCCGCGCGCGGTCTGGTGCTTGCGCTCTGTGTCGCCAACCCGCTGACGCTGCTTGCCCTCGAACACGGGCACTCCGAGGAACTGCTCGGCGGGGCACTGTGCGTGGTCGCGGTGCTGCTGGCCGGCCGCGGCCGTGCCATCTGGGCAGGCGTCGTCCTCGGTCTTGCGGTGGCCAACAAGGAGTGGGCGATCGTTGCACTGGGTCCTGTCCTGATCGCCTTGGCGGGCGCCCCGGCTCGCCCAGGAGGGCGATCGCCGAGAGTTGGGCTGCTGCGAGCGCGGGCGATTGTTCCCCGTCTGGGCTCGAGCGCCCGCGCCTGTGTTCTGTGCTTGAGCACTACGGTCGCCACCGCCACAGCGATTGTGGCGCCGCTGGTGCTTGTCCCGGGCGGTCAGTTCGCCTCCGGGGCCGTCGCTGTCGCGTCGACACCGAGCAAGATCTTTCTACCGTGGTCGGCCTGGTGGTTCTTCGGCTACCACGGTCCACCGGTTCGCAATCCCTTCGGCACGATCGAAGCGGGCTACCGCACGGCGCCGTCATGGATCGGGCCCATCAGCCATCCATCAATCATCGTCGCGGGGCTCTTGCTGAGCGCTCTGTACTGGTGGGTCACCCGTCGTCGCGGGCCGCATGCCGTCCCGCTGGATCGTGGCGCGCCGACACCTCAGCGCCCCCAATGGATGACCGGGCGTTACGCAGAGCCCATGCTCCTACTCGCTCTCGTCCTGCTCGCGCGCTGCCTGCTCGATACCTGGGACTACGTCTACTACCCCCTGCCGTTCCTGCTCGCCCTGCTGGCGTGGGAGTCCGCCCGCGACCCGCTCCATCCGCCGGCGATCGCCCTGGTCAGCACCGTCCTTGCTTGGGCGAGCTTTCAGTGGCTGCCGCAACTGCTGTCCCCTGACGGTCAGTCACTGTTCTTTCTGGCGTGGACCGTCCCTCTGGCGCTAACGCTGGCCGCGCGGCTTTACGCTCCCCGACCAACGGCCGCACTGTGGCACGGACTGGGCCGCCGATTCGGTGGTCATACCGTTTGGGAGGGGTCCGCCGCTACCGTGGGCCGCGCCGCGCCATCGCCAAGGCTGTTCACGCGATCACCGTGAGCTCCTTGGGCAGGGAGGTGAGCACCTCCGAGCCCGACTCGGTGACCAGCAGCAGATCCTCGATACGCACGCCCAGCTCACCCGGCAGGTAGACCCCGGGCTCGATCGTGACCACGTTGCCCGCCCGCAGCGGCTCGTCGGCGCGCAGGCGCGAGAGCCTGGGGCCCTCGTGTACCTCGATGCCCACGCCGTGGCCCAGGCCATGCCCGAAGTGCTCGCCGTAGCCGGCGTCCTCGATGATGGTCCGCGCGACGGCGTCGATCTCCTGTCCGGTGGGCCCCGCCCGCACAGCACTCAGCGACTGCTGCTGGGCGTCGAGCACCAGCTGGTAGATCTCGCGCTGACGGTCGGTGGGGTCTGCCGTGGCATACGTGCGTGTGCAGTCCGAGCAGTAGCCGTCAAGTACCGCCCCCCAGTCGATCGTCACGAGCACCCCCGCCGGAATCGCGACCGCCCTCGGCTGTGCATGGGGCAGCGCCCCGTGGGCCCCGGCGGCCACGATCGTCGCAAACCCGGCCGCCTCGGCGCCGAGGCGGCGCATCCGCAACTCAAGCTCGATCGCGACATCGCGCTCGGTGCGTCCCACAAGGCCGGCTCCGAGCACTTCGGCCATGGCGGCGTCGGCGAGCTGGGTGCTGGCCTTGATGCGCGAGACCTCCTCGGAGTCCTTGATCTCACGTAGCTGCTCCACCAAACCCCCGGCTGCCAGCAGCTTGTAGCCGTCGGCCAACAGCTCCGACAGACGGTCATGCTGGCTTACCGTCAGATGGGCGTCCTCAAAGCCCAGCCGGAACGGGCCGGCGCCCGAATGCGTGGCGCCCTCGGCGGCTAGCCGCTCGTCCAGGGCGGCAAACAGGTCCACCGGCGCCACGTAGCGCGCGAACACCCCCGCCACCTCCTCGGCGGCCTGCGTTTCGTAGCGAAAATCCGTCAAAAAGAGGTGGTGGCCGCGATCGCCCGAGGCCCAGATCAGCGCCAACCCGTTTGAGCCGGTGTAACCAGTCAGATAGCGCACGTTGGCCGGGCTGCTGACGAGCAGCGCATCAAGGTCGCGCTCGGCAACCGCACCGGCCAGTTGCGCGACGCGGCGCGAGTGCGGATCTGCGGTGCCCGCCACCTAGTTGCCCTCAGCCACGCCGGAAAGCTCGGCGGCCAGACGTTCCATCGCCATGCGGTAGCCCTCGACGCCATGTCCCGAGAAGGTCGCGACGCACAGGTCGCCCACCACCGAGACCCTGCGCCAGGGCTCGCGCGCCGCGACGTCCGACAGGTGCACCTCGACCGCCGGAACGCGCGCGAGCTCCAGCGCGTCATGAATTGCCCAGGAGTAGTGCGTCCAGGCTCCGGGGTTGATCACCAGCGCGTCGGCACTGGCGGCGACGTCGCGCAGCCGCTCGACGAACGCCGCCTCCGAGTTGGTCTGAAAGAAGCCAGCCACAAGACCTGCGTCGCTCGCAAAGCCGCCCACGGCGGCCTCCAACTCGGCCAGAGTCAGGCCGCCATAGTGGGAAGGGTCTCGGCGCTCGAGCACGTCGAAATTGACCCCGTGCATGACAGACACCCTCTTTGGCGCAGACACCGGTCCGGACCTTACCGCGACCCCAGCGCCGCCAGGGCACGGCGGACGTCGGCCTCTGAGACGTCGGACCCGTAGATGACATCGCCGGGGGCGTTGACGAGTACAAACGGCGGCATTGCGCCCTCGGTGCGCTTCTTGTCAAAGGCCGTCGCAGCGACGATCTCATCGGCGGAGGCGCCGGTCACCTCGACCGGCAGCCCGTGGGCAACGAGCAGCTCGCGCACCTGCGCCCGCAGGCCCGACTGCCCGGAAAGCTCCAGCGCCACCAGCAGTCCCAAGCCGACCGCCTCGCCGTGGCGGTAGGTGCTGTAGCCGGTGACAGTCTCAATCGCGTGGCCGATCGTGTGGCCCAGATTGAGCACCTGCCGGCGGCCGGAATCGCGCTCGTCTGCACCCACGATCGACAGCTTGGTTCGCGCGCAAGCGAGGATGATGTCCTGGTCGACCGGCTCATCGGCGGCCACACGCCGCCACAGCTCCCCCCCGGCGATCAGGGCGGTCTTGAGCACCTCCACCCAACCGGCGCTGGCCTCGGCCGCCGGCAGGGTCGTCAGCGTGTCTGGGTCCACCAGGACGCCCGCCGGCTGGTGGTAGGCGCC
>CAJCIJ010000342.1 GCA_903970315.1 Actinomycetota bacterium | reverse complement strand
TAACAGCCGACAGCCTGTCCCGGGGCTTGCTGAGTTTCCGGGCCACTACCGACGCCGCGGCCACGGCGGAGCTGCTCAGCCGCCAGCAAAGCAGCACACGGGCCGCGAGCGACACGCCGAGTATCGCGGACTCGACCACGGCCCTGGCGCTGCTGGTACGGACCACGGCGGACGCCCCGCTCCTCTTCGACACTGCCTCCACCGGCAATAGCAAGACAGCGACAGCCACGGACACCCCGGCCACGGCGGAGACGGCAGGACGGCTCTGGCAGGGGCCGCGCGCGACGACTGATAACCCGACCACGGGGGAACTGCTCGTCAGGAGCGCGGTTATGGGTCGTGCCGGCGTGGACACGCCGGCGACCGCCGAGCTGGTGGCGCGCGTGCTGGCCAGCAATCGCGTCACCACGGAGACTCTGGCGGCCGTGGACACGGACGCGCGGCTCTGGCTGGGCAGTCGCGTTACGACGGAGTCACTTACCCTAGCGGAGCTGCTGACGCGGGCGCTGGCGGCTGTGTGCTTTACCGCGGACACGCCCACGTTCGCGGAGGCGGCCTCCCGGTTATTCACGGGCAATCGCGTCACCACGGAGATCCCGGCAACGGCCGACAGTGGCGCGCGCGCCATCTCCGAGCCGCGCAGCGCCACGGACGCTCCGACCACCAGCGAGAGCGCCGCCGGCAACAGCGCCCGCGCGCGTACGGTAACAGACGCTCCGGGCCTCGCGGAGCGGGTGACGCGGACCTGGGCCGGCGCGCGGCTCACCACCGATGCCCCAGCTCTCGCGGACGCGGCGTTCATCGCCGTCATTCACTACGTCGCCCCCACGATCATCGACAGCCTGGTGTTCGCCAGCCAAATCGTCGATACCGCCCTGTTGGCCAGCAGCGTCGTGGACACGCTGGCGTTCGCGGCTATCGCCGACGATGGCCTGGTGTTCGCCAGCAGCATCGTCGATACCGCGGTGTTCGCCGCTGTCATCGTCGATGCGGTGACGTTTACCTAGGGAGCCGCCGATGCTTGTGTCCTTCACCACCACCGAAATCGACCCCCTCGTGGCCGGCGCCACCGAAGTGTTCGCCGCCCTGAACATCCTGCTCCAGAACGATGCCGTGCCGCCCGTGGCCGCTCCCTGGGATCTGACCGGCGGTTCCGCGACCCTCAAGCTCACCCCCAGCGGCGGCGCGGCCCCAACGGTACTCGTCTGCGCCATCGCCACCAACAACGTCACGGCCCCGGCCTGGACTGTCAACACGCCGGGTCTGTGGGCGCGGACGTGGACCTTCACCGATGCGTTCGGCTTCGTGCAGGTCACCAAGCCGCTGCCGTTTCAGGTGAGCGGGAGTTAGTCCGCGTTAGCCGCGCGCCTCATTATGGCCGCCGGCTGCTTTTCCGCCACGCCCCCTTTTCCGGCATACTCCCCCCTCAGACACCAGCCCGCGAAGCGAGCGGTACTTTTCCGTATGCCAGCTAAAAGGCGCGGTGAACGAGGTCGGTAGGGGCTGAATCCATGCCGACGCGCGACACTAATTTGGAAGGAAACACCAGCGCGAGTAGCCGGGGGTTACCCATCGTCACCCCCAATCCCGATCCTACCGTCCTGACGACGGCGGCCTTGATCCGCGAGATTGCCACGGCGCGAGAAGTGGTGGAGGCGGAGCTAAAGGGGTTGCGGGGCATCCTGGAAACGCGGCTTGCGGGGATGGACAAAGCTATCGAGTTGCTCCAACTTCAGACGGACAAGTTCCCCAACAGCGTGGAGGTCATCGTCAAGCAACTCCGCGAATTGCACGACGAACGGTTTCATTCCATCGCCACGCAGTTTTCCGAGCGCGACACGCGCACGGAGCAGACGAGCCGGGATAGTAAAGTGGCCGTGGATGCGGCGCTGCAAGCTGCCAAAGAGGCAGTGTCGGAAAACAACAAGGCGAACGCCATCGCCATGTCCAAGAGCGAGGCGGCCTTCACGAAACAGATCGACCAGATCGCCGTCCTCATCAGCACGGGGACCAAAGCCACGGACGATAAGATTGACGACTTGAAGAGTCGCCAATCGGTTTTCGAGAGTCGCCTGCAAGCGTCGGAAGCCCAAAAAAAGGGCAATGCCGAGACACGGGACAACTTCAGCAACCTGACGGGCTTGCTGATCGCCGGCGGCGTGTTGTTGGCGACCGTCGTGGCCATCGCAGTGAGTATCGCGGCGGGCATGGTCTTGCATCATTGAGGAGTGTCCTGTGTCTGACACGGTCCAACTCGCCCTGATTGCCATGATCGGCGTCACCGCCCAGGCGTTTATTGTCGCCGGCGGCCTCGCGGTCAAGGAGTACCTGGACCGCCAGCGTGCCGACGACGCCAAGGCCGACGCGAAAGCGGCCGCGCTGCAAGCCCAGCTCGACAGCGCGGCCGCGGCCAAGGCCGCGAAGGACGACGCCGCCGCGACGCTGGCGATGAAAGAGACGCTGGCCCAGCACGCGGTCACGACCGGCGCGCAACTGGCCGTCATCGGCGACACGGTGGCGGCCATCGCGGAGGCCAAGCTCCCATGAGGACCTGGCGCGAGTACCGACGTTCCTTGACCAACGGCGCGCGGCAGGAGGGTTTCCCCTACGGAGCGCTGGCGCTGTATCTGGAATTGACAGTCGTCGTGCTGCGGGCCGTCGCAGGCAAGGCGTTTGGGTTCTTCAAGACGGAGCGCTGGTAGCCATGCCCTCGCTCGAACGCGCTGCCATCGACGCCGCCTTCACGAATGCGCTCAGTGTCGCCTTCCAGGTGCTGTGGCTCGGCGTGGACAATGACGGCGTGGAAGTGCGCTTCGCCAACGCCCTGAACAACGCCCGACAAGCCAGAGCGATTGCCCTGGATGCCATCGGCGACAAGGAAGACACCATGCCCGTCGCGGTCGAGAACAGCAGCCTGGACGCCCAGCTCGCGGCGCTGAACAAGACGCTGACGGGCATGGCGGAGAGTCAAGTCGCGCTGAACGTACTGCTGGGGAGAACGGTGCAGGCCGTGTATGCGCTCGAAAAGACGCTGGCCGCTATCGCTGTCGAGTTGAAACCGCCCGTACCAAGTGATCTGGAAATTCTCATTGTGAAAGGAAGCAGTATGACCGCCAAGACTGTGAAGCTGACGCCGAAGGGCAACAAGCCCAAGGCCGTGATGACGCCCATCACGCTGACCGCCGCCGACACCACGATTTCTCTCGTCACCGTGGACGACACGGGCGCACCCGTCCCCGGCATCCTGCCCGCCGCCGTGACGACGACTCTCGTCGTGGACAATCCCGCGCTGCTCGTCATTACGCCGGGCGCCGACAACCTGCACTGGACCTTCACCATCCCGGCAGGAGCATCCGGGACAGCCAACGTCAGCGCGACGCTGGCGTTCGTCGCCGGCACGCCAGGGCCGTTCACGGCATCCATTGCCCTCACGCTGCCGACGCCACCCGCGCCGACGCCCGTGGACCTCACGATTGTTATTTCGTAGTCGCTCGCCGGGCCGCGAGTCCCGGCGAGCAACGGGGCCGGCTGGACCTTGTAGGAGTTTAACCGGCTCTTTTATCTCTGGCCTGGAAGCATCCCTTGTAGGACTCCGGGAAGTGCCGGACGGAACCGGTCGAAGCAATGGGGCTAGACCGGCTCTTTTCTCGAAAGTGCGGTGTCGTCATGTTATCGCTCGGCACGCTGGTAGCCGTCGTCTTGTACCTCATTGTGACCGGCCTGATTGTCTGGCTCTTGTTGTGGCTCATCGGCTACTGCGGTCTGCCGGAGCCGTTCAACAAGATCGCCCGTATCGTCGTGGTCGTCTTCGCCGTGCTGGTCATCATCGGCGTGCTCTTGTCGCTCGTCGGCGGCGTCCCGGTCCTCACGAGGTAGACGCGATGCGCGGCTGCACCGGCCTGATAGCGCTCCCGCTGCTGTTCCTGTGCGACGCCTGGCGCGCCGTGTGGCTGGGACTAATGCACGGGCCGCCATGTCCCGCGTGTGGAGGGAGCCAGGTCGAAGCGACGGAGACACCGGGGGAGTTCAAGGCGTGTTCTCTGTGCGGCGGCGTGGGCAGGGTAAGGAGTTGACTACTTGGAGATTGTCCTCTATCGCACCGCGTGTCTGCTGACGCTGGCGGTGATTGTGCTGACGCTGTGTCTCGACCTGACGCTGTATTTGACGGGCCGCAAGACGATTTCCCAATGGTTGCGGCTGCATCCGCTTTGGTACTGGACGCCCGCCCTGCTGATGCTCGTGTTCATGGCGGTGCTGGCGGTCCACCTGTTCCTGTTGCCCTTCTGAGGTTCTCGTGAAAAGACTCTGGCCTCTCCTGCTGCTGTTCGCTCTCGCCGCTCCGCTCCACGCCGCGGACCCCACGCCGGCGGCCCCCGTCGTGCTGCCGGGCTTGCCGCCCATCCCGCCCGTGCCGCCGGCTCCGAAAGTCCCGGCGAAGCTGGCGGCCGACCAGGTATACCTGATTCGCTCGTCGGTGTCTCTCGACGTGGTCGACGGCACGCAGGGTATCGTGACGATCACGCCCTACACCGGGCCGGTCACGTTCGCGCACACGAAGTTCACCGACGGCACGGGCTACGAAGACCGCACGGTGACAGACAAATACGTCTACGCGGTGTCCGCCGTTGCCACGGGCAAGACGGATCTCGTCATTAGCTGGCCGTCGCCGGACCTGGAGAAACCACCGGTCGCGGCGGTAAAGACGAACCGGATTAGAGTGTGTCTCGACGTGACGGGCGACACGCCGGCTCCGCCAGTGCCGCCGACTCCCCCGACCCCGCCCGCGCCGGTGGACCCGCTGACGAAGGCTTTGCAGACGGCTTACGCGCTGGACACGGACAGTGACAGGGCGGCGTCACTGGCGTACTTGCAGGTGGTGTACGCGGGCATGTCGGTCGCCGTCCCCAGCACGATCAAGACCAATAGCGACGCCGTCGCGTGGATCAAAGCCAAGGTCGATTCGGCGGCGCTGACTCCGCAAGGCAAGCGCGTCGGACTGTCGCCAACACAGCTCGTCAACCTGAAGAAAGCCATCGGCGCCGAGATGGTCGCTCAGTTCGGCACGCAGGCCGCCCTGCCGATCGACGTGACGGCGCTGGCAGCGGAATTGGTCAAGATCAGTACCGCCCTCGCCAATCTCTCACCGCAAGGAGCCAGGTAGCATGCCACGAGGTTATACAGGTCACCGCCGCGCCCCGAACAAGGATCACTTGATCGCTCTCTCGCTGCGGCGCAAGCGAGCGCCGCTGGCACGGGCCACCGAACCGACCTGGGACAGCGTCGCGCTGGGTTGGGTGCCGCCGATCAAGGACCAGGGACAATGCGGCTCGTGCTGGTGCTTTTCCGGCACGGGCGTCGTCGAAATCGCCTACTGGATGGTGGGGCTGAACACCGTCGTCCTGTCGGAAGAATACACCCTGTCCTGCGGCAAGAATGGTGGCTGCGACGGGGACGACAATACCACCGTGCTTGAATGGGCCAAGGCGACGGGCTTGCCCCTGACCAGCGACTACGGGGCGTACGCGGCTCAGGCTGGCACCTGCAATTTCAAGCCAGGAATGACGCTGTACAAGGCCGACGATTGGGGCTTCGTGGACGGCGCCCAAGGCAACGGCGTCACTCCCGCACAGCAAATCAAGGACGCGATCAAGGCTTACGGTTGCGCTGGCAGCGGCGTCGCCGCCGGCGGCGACTCGTTTTGGGATTCTGGTACGGGGATCGGCGTCGGCACTTCCGACCAGATCGACCACGACGTGATTATCGTCGGCTGGGACGACAGCAAGGGCAGTACCTCTGTGGCGGTCAACATCACCGGGGGCAAAGCGGTGCTCACCTGCTGGAAGATGCGCAATAGCTGGAACACAAGCTGGGGCAACGCCGGCTACGCCTGGGTGCGCGAAGGAGCCTACGGGTTAGGGACCGAGGCGGTGTGGGCGAAGATCAACGCCTCCGCACCGGCCATCGACTGGGCGCCTTGACACCGGAGACTATTTCATGCCGCTGCCGTTCTTCTGCGTCACATGCGACCACCTGCGCAGCGACCACGCCGAACTATCCGGCGCCTGCGAGTACATCAATCCCGTCGGCACGCGCAACGCCGGGATGCAGTGTCTCTGCCAGCAATTCGTCTCGCCCTTTCTCTCTGAGGAGTCTTCTACCATGCAAGCGACCGCTTCGGAAATGACCCGCCTCAAGGCGTGTCCGTGTCCGCCGACCCCCGACCAGATTGCCAAACTCGCGGCCCTGCCGAACTTCAATTTCGCGGCCCTCATCGCGCTGCTGGAGGCAGACGGGCCAGGGGCGCTGACGCTGGTCACCGACCTTCTGACTTTGTTCGGCGTCGCCTGAACCTGGCACTCCCCGGCGGCCGTCGCGTCCGGACGAGTCGCGTCGCGCGCTGTTGCATCAGTCGTGCGCGTGTGGCGCACCGCCGCCGGGGAGTGCTGTCGTGTTGGAGGCGACGTGGACGAAGACTATATCCCGGACGGCTACTACTTCGTTGACGATCTTGACGGAGGCCGTCTGGTGAAGAAACCCGTGTTCACCCACTGCAACGTGTGCGGCATCGCCTTGCGCACCGAGGATGAGGAGAAGATGGGCATGTGCGAAAGGTGCGCAACCGAATGACTTTTGACGCCATCAAAGCCAACGACCAGGTGGAGATCAAGACGCCGGACATCGTCAGCGGCGTCGTCTGGGTCGTGGCGCTTCGGCCCATACACGGCGCGAACGAGCACGTCGCCTACTGGATGACTGAGAGCGGCGGCTTGCTGATTACCCGCGAGAATTTCGTGAGGATCCTGCCATGAACCGCGACCAGCTCCGTCTCGCCCTGGATGCCATGCTCGCGGAGGCCGCCGCCGCGCACCGCCTGTTGACGGCCGAGCAACTGAAGCTGATTGCGGCGACGCGGCTGCTGGTCGACACCCGTGATGACGTGGTCGATGCGTTGGGGGCGATTTACAACTCGCTGCCCGCGCGGCGCTGAAGT
>CAJCIJ010000341.1 GCA_903970315.1 Actinomycetota bacterium | reverse complement strand
GCATCGGTGCGCAAAGACAAGGCCGCGCTATAGTAAGGCGCGCTGCGGCCGCCCTGAGGCGTCGGGCGCCAGCTTCCACCGGCCGCCAAGCGTGGCCACACAGGGTGAACCGGCAACGGACACCGCCGGCAACTACCGACGTCCAAACCTACGATGGCAAACATCCACTCCCAGGAAAAGCGGATCCTTCGCTCCGAGCGCGAGCGCCTGGAGAACCGGCGCTACACCTCGACGATCAAGACCTACTTCCGCCGCCTTGAAGCCGTAGTGGAGGGCAGATCCGACGGCGATCCCGACAGCGAGCACCGGACGCTCCAGAGCACCATCGACAAGGCAGTCAAGCGCGGTGCCCTGCACCGCAACACCGCCGCGCGCAAGAAGGCTCGCGCGGCGCGGATTCGCGCCGGCGCCTGACGCTCCCCGCGCTGTGGTGGCCTGGTCCACAGCGTGCCCGCCGGGCGCCTGCGGGGCGCGCTCAGTCGCGCATCGCCGCGGCGGCGTCCTCCAGGCGGTCATCGCCCCAGAACAAGCTCGTGCCAACCGCAACCGTGGGCACGCCCACCACGCCCCGTGCGATCGCCTCGTCGGTGTTGGCCCGCAGAGCGGCCTTGACCGGGGCGCTGTCCACCCCTGCTCTAAGCTCGTCGGGCTCAATCCCACAACGCTCCCCGGCCGCAGCCACGAGCTCGAAGTCATCCAGCGCGCGGCCGTGCACAAACTGGACATCAAAGAGCGCCAGCGCGAGCTCCTTGGCCGTCTGGGGCGACCGTTGGGCCGCGAATGTGACCGCGCGGGACGGCACCACCGAGTAGGACTTGTCAGGCCACCCCTCCGGCCACCGCACCTCCGGCAGCCCTCGGTCGGAGGCCCGGCGCGCAACCTCGCGCTGACCCGGCTCGCGCAGTTCTGAGTCAAGCGACCAGGGGATCCTGTCGTAACGGGCGAGGATCGCCCCGAAGACGACCGGCACCCACCGCACGGGGAGTCCAAGCACCCCGTCGATGCGCTGGGCGGCCAGGTAGGCGTAAGGCGAGGCGAGGTCGTAGTAGAACGCCAGTGGGCTGGGCACAACCGGCGAGGCAGACGCGCCGCTCGCAGCGGGCGAGACAGGCACGCCGCCTGTCGTTGGCGGCGGCTGGCCCGGAACCTGGGGACCCGTCAAGGGTTAGCTGCCGCGATCGTTTCGATGGCGCGCACCGCTTGCGTCTCCTCATCCAGTGCCGAGGCGGGCGGCCGCAGCGAGTGCACCACGGGGCCGCCGCGGGTGTGCAGCTCCAGATCGGCGAGCACAGCGAGCGCGCGGCGTAGGCGCTGCGGATCGGTTTTGGCGGCGTCCGCGAGCAGCTTTTGCGCCGCAACGTTTGGCATGTGCAGAGTGCGCCTGACAGCCGCAACGGGCTCACCGGCTTGCAGCCGCTCGGTCACGTTCAGCGCCTGGCGAAGTCGCGAGGCCATCAGCGCCATCAGTCCGGGCAGCCGCTCACCCTGGCTGCGCAAGCGCACATAGGTACCCAGCGCGTGCGCCGGCGCACCGCTCACGAGCGCATCGGCGAGCGCGAAGACCTCCGACTGGGAGGAGTTGGCTGCGCGTTCGCGGATCTCCTCGGCACTGACCAGACGAAGCTCGGAGGAGCCCGGCGCGTCGGCCTCGCCCAGCCCGAGCGCCAGCTTCTCAAGCTCGCGCAACAGCCGCTGCCGGCGCTGGCCCACCTGTTCGACAAGAGTCGCCGCGGCCTGGCTGTCGAGGCTCAGGTGCATGCGCTGGGCCTGTTGGATGACCCAGCGCGGCAACTCCTCGGCGCTCAGCCTGGCCTCACGCGCTACGTTGCCTCCCGCCTGCTTGACGGCGTTGTGAAGCGCAGTTGGAGCCTTGGCGCGTGCGTCCTCGAAAGCGAACATCGCGACCGTGGTGTCGGGCGGCATCTGGGCCAGCGCCGGGGCCAGATGTGTGGTCACGTCGGCGTCCTTCCAGCGCTCGACCCCATCGACCACGATCACGCGCTGTCCCAGGCCCAGCGTGGGCGATGAAAGCGCCGACGCGACGGCTCCGGGAGTGGCGTCGGCACCCTGCAACACCTCGATGTCGGTGGCCGCCCCTGCGGCCTCGGCCACCGCGCGAAGTCTGGCGCGCCGCTCCGAGACGGCGCCGTGGTCGTCGCCGTGGATCAGGTACGCGGGTCCGAGCGCATGCATCACGGCGAGTCTAGGCCGACCGGAGCCGGGCAGCTATCGCACGACGATATTCACGAGCTTGCCGGGCACAACAACCTCCTTGACGATCTCCTTGCCGTCGATATGGACGCGCACGTTGGGAGCGGTGAGGCAGCGGCGCTTGAGCTCGTCGGGGCCCGCATCAGAACTTACGCTGACGCGGTCGCGCAGCTTGCCGTTGACCTGGCATACGAGCTCATAGACGTCGCGCTCCAGCAGCGCGGGGTCGGCATGGGGCCACGGCGCCTCCCAGACGCGATCGCCAGTCAGGCGCTCGTAGATCTCGGCGCCCAGATGCGGCGCAAACGGAAACAGCAGCGATCCGGCGGTCTGAAGGGCGTATCCAAGCGTCTGGGCAGAAGTCTGCTCACGCAGGCGCGAGCAGTCGTTGAGCAGCTCCATCACCGCAGCGATGGCGGTGTTGAACGCGAAGCGGCGCAGGTCCGCCGAGACCTTGTCGATGGCCCAGTGGGCCTTGCGCAGCAGTTGCACGTCAGGGTCGCCGCCGTTGTGCTGGACCGGGTTTGAAGCCGCCGGAGCGGAGCCGCCGGCATCCAGCCGTTCGGCGACCTCGCCGGTCAACCGCCACAGACGCGAGAGAAAGCGGTGCATGCCCTCGGCGCCCTCGTCAGACCATTCGGCGTCCTGGTCGGGCGGGCCCATGAACAGGACGTAACAGCGCGCCGTGTCAGCTCCATAACGCTCCACGATCGCTGCCGGCGAGACGACGTTGCCGCGTGACTTGGACATCTTGGCCCCGTCCTTGGTGATCATGCCCTGTGTGAACAGCGACGCGAACGGCTCCTGGAAGTCGAGGTGGCCCAGGTCGGCAAGCGCCTTGGTGAAGAAGCGTGCGTACATGAGATGCAGGATCGCGTGCTCCACGCCGCCGATGTACTGGTCGACGGGCATCCACTCCGACAGCGCCGCCGGATCCCATGCCGCCTCGTCGTTGCGCGCGTCGCAGTAGCGCAGGAAATACCAGGAGGAGTCCACGAAGGTGTCCATGGTGTCGGTCTCACGCCGGGCCTCCCCGTCGCAGGCGGGACACGTAGTCCTCACCCAATCCTCGGCGGCGGCCAGTGGCGAGCGTCCCTTGGGCGCGTAGTCCTCGATGTCGGGCAGCTGCACCGGTAGTTCGTCGGGCTCCACGGGGACCACACCGCAGCTGTCGCAGTAGACGATCGGGATCGGGCAGCCCCAGTAGCGCTGCCGGGAGATCAGCCAGTCGCGCAGGCGGTAGGAGACGGTGGCGTGGCCCTTGCCCTCGCGCTGCAGCCAGTCGACGATCAGCTCCAACGCCTCGCGGTTTGGCAGGCCGTCGAAATCCGGGTGGGAGTCGATCAGAGGGCCATCGCCGGTGTAGGGAAGGGCGTCGTCGCCTGTCTGTTGCTCGGAAGCGCCGGTCTCGGCGGCGATGACGCGCCGAATCGGGAGGTCAAAGACGCGGGCGAACTCGTAATCACGCTCGTCGTGGGCGGGCACCGCCATGATGGCGCCGGTGCCGTACTCCATCAGCACGTAGTCGGCCACGTACATGGGCAGCTGCTCGCCGTTTACAGGGTTGGTGACCGTCCGGCCCAGCGGCACGCCGGTCTTTGGCCGTTCGGCGGCACCGCGCTCCTCGTTTGACTCTGTCAGCGCGTGGTTGATGTAGTCGTGGACCTCGCGCTCGTACGGGGTGCCCGCGGCGAGGCGCATGACATCTGGATGCTCCGGCGCCAGCACGAAGAAGGTGGCCCCAAAGAGCGTATCCGGTCGCGTCGTGAAGACCGGGTAGACGATCCCAAGCTCCTCGCACGTGAAGCTCACTTCAGCGCCCTCGGAGCGGCCGATCCAGTTGCGCTGCATCGTCTTTACGTGCTCGGGCCAGTCGATCTCATCGAGGTCGCGCAACAGCCGCTCGGCGTAGTCGGTGATGCGGAAGAACCACTGCTCCAGCTGGCGCACCTCCACCTCGGCCCCGCAACGCTCGCAACGGCCGTCAACGACCTGCTCGTTGGCGAGCACAGTCTGGTCATGCGGGCACCACTTGACCGCCGCTTCCTTGCGATATGCCAGTCCGCTGCGGTAGAGCTCCAGAAAGATCCACTGCGTCCAGCGGTAGTAGCTGGGTTCATGGGTGGCAAGCTCGCGTGACCAGTCGATCGAGATGCCCCAGGCGCGGAACTGCCGCTGGAAGGAGGCGATGGAGGCCGCCGTGGAGACCCGCGGGTGCACGCCAGTGTTGATGGCGTGGTTCTCGGCGGGCAAGCCGAACGCGTCGTAGCCCATGGGATGCAGCACGCGGTGGCCGGTGCGGCGGCGGAAATGGGCGATGGCGTCGCCCACGGCGTAGCACTTCAGATGGCCTATGTGGGGCTCGCCGCTGGGGTACGGCAGCATCTCGAGCACGTAGGAGCTGTTGACGGCCTCACGGCCCTCGGCGCCTTCGTTTGCGACCTCCCAGGTGTGCTCGGAGGCCCAGACACGCTGCCAGCGCGCCTCGATGGCCTTCGGGTCATAACGGTGCTCGGTCATGGCGCCAGTCATCTTGCCACGGCCCCGACAGCTACGAGGCTCAGCCCGGGCGCGCTGTCGACTCTCAGCTCCCGGCGTCCGGCACAGGACGCGCGGCTCCTACACGCATGACGCGGCGCACCCGTGCCGGCATGTACCAGTTCCAATCGCCCAGCAGCTTCATCAGCGCGGGTACAAGCAGCGCGCGAACGATGGTGGCGTCCAGCAGGATTGCGGCGGCGAGACCCAGGCCGAACTCCTGCAGGCCCACGAACCGCCCCTCCATGAAGCCCGAGAAGGCGGCCACCATGATGATCGCCGCCGCCGTGATGATCCTCCCGGTGCGCTGGAGGCCGTAAGCCACGGCACGCTCGTTGTCGCCGGTGCGATCCCACTCCTCGCGCATGCGCGAGAGCATGAAGACCTCGTAGTCCATCGAGATGCCGAAGATGATGGCGAACAGGAAGACAGGTATCCAGGCTTCGATCTGGGGGAATTCGCGCAGGCCGATAACGGTGCCCGCGCCGTGCTGGAAGGCGAGCACGAGCACGCCGTAGGCAGCACTCACCGAGAGCAGATTCAACAGCACCGCCTTCAGCGGAAGGACGAGTGAGCGAAAGGCGCGCAGCAGAGATCGGAAGAGCGTCGTGT
>CAJCIJ010000340.1 GCA_903970315.1 Actinomycetota bacterium | reverse complement strand
CTGGCCCAGCTCGGCGAACAGCCGCGGCACGAACTGCTCCCCCTCGGCGACACCAAAGGTGACCGCGTTTTCGGCGATCTGCGCCTCGATCCCAAAGCGCTCGCCAAGAGCCACGATCGCGCCCTGGTCATCGTCGGTGTGGATCTGCACACGGTCCTTGCCCACGCTTGCCTTCAAGGCGTCGGGCGTATCCAGGGCGACGATCCCGCCGCGATCCATGATGGCGATGCGGCCGCAGTACTCGGCCTCGTCCATGTAGTGCGTGGTCAAGAAGATCGTGATGTCCTGTTCTGACTCAAGGCGCCGGATATAGCTCCAAATGGAGCTACGGGTCTGCGGGTCAAGGCCGATCGTGGGCTCGTCCAAGAACAGCACCCTGGGGGAGTGCAACAGACCTCGGGAGATCTCCAGCCTGCGTTTCATGCCACCGGAGAAGTGGTTGACCAGCGTGGCTCGCCGGTCCCACAACTCCATCATCTCCAGCACCTCGCGCAGGCGCCCAGGCACGTGCTCGCGAGGCATGCCGTACAGCTCGGCGTGCAGCCTGAGGTTCTGTTCGGCCGACAGGTATCCGTCCAGAGTGGTGTCCTGGAAGACCAGGCCTATCTGGCGCCGTACCGCCCCGCGTTCGCGCACGACGTCGTGGCCGGCCACCAGGGCGCGCCCGGCGGTGGGACGAACGAGCGTGCACAACATCTTGATGGTGGTCGACTTGCCCGCGCCATTGGGTCCGAGGAACCCGAACAGCTCGCCGCGCGCGACATCGAACTCGATGCCCGCGACCGCTTCGATGTCGCCGTAGCGCTTGACCAGGCCCTGCACGGAGATCGCCGGGGCCGTGGTGGATGCCGTCGGGCTGTGGCCCGCGACGCCATTGGTGCTTACGCCATTTGCCACTCCTGCGTCTCGCATCGTTCTGTTTTACCAACCGTCGCGTTCACCGAAGCGCGGGCGACGACGGGAGCCCCGCGCTGCGGCAGTGCCGCGGAGCTCCTGCGCCGCTGTATCGCTAGGAGCCGGCCGCGCCGCCATCCCCGCCGTCACCGGCATCGTCGGACTTGGCGGGCTCGCCGGGCTCGCCGTCGGCGAGGATCCGGTAGATGTCGCGGCGAGCGATCGCCAGGACCTCACGGGCCTTGTCGATCTGGGACTCGCTACCGGTGCGCATGACCTGCGAGAACGCAAATGCGACCTCGCGCATGGTCTTGCCCAACTCGGCGACACCGCCCCTGGCGTCGGCGCCCATGGCGTCCCACGGCGCGGGAGCGTCGGCGTCGCGCTTGGCGACCGCATCACGGCCTGCGTCGGTGAGGGCCAGCAGCTTGCGCCCGTCGGAATCCTGGGCTCTGATCAGCCCCTCGTCTTCCAGCTGGGCGAGCGCCGGGTAGACCGAGCCGGGGCTCGGCGACCAGATCCCGTTCGAGCGCTCCTGTACCTCCTGCATGATCTGATAGCCGTTGCGTGGCTCCTCGGCGAGCAGCAACAGCGCGGCCGTGCGGATGTCGCCGCGGCGGGCCTTGCGCATGCGCCCACGCGGGCCTCCGGGGCCAAACGGTCCTCCGGGCCCGAACGGCCCAAAGCCAAAGCCGCCACCCTCGCGTCCCGGCCCCTCGCCGTGCCCGTGGTGGCGGTGGCGACCACGTCCGCCTGGCCCGTGCGGGGCGCGGCCTGTAATCACGCGAAACAGCGCGCGAGCGTCATCGATGTCAACCGACCCACACCGTCCGTGACCTTCAAAGCCTTGTTGTCTATGTATTGCTGATTCCATGCTTCTCTCCTGTACTTGAATGACTAGATAGCTCTACGATATATCGTGAGCGGTCGTCTTTCAAGTCCCAAGGGCCACCGGAATGTTCAGCGGGGATCGGCCACCAGTCGGTCTATCAGCGAAGCCCGTCCAGGCGCGCTCAGTGCAAAAAGTGCCGCACGCCCGTGAACACCATGGCCATGCCGGCTGCGTCCGCGGCGGCTACCACCTCGTCGTCGCGGACCGAGCCGCCGGGCTGGATGATCGCGGTCACGCCAGCCTGGGCTGCCACTTCGATGTTGTCGGCGAAGGGAAAGAAGGCATCGGAGGCCAGAGAGGACCCCGCCAGCAGGTCCGGCTGGTAGGCACGCGCCTTTTCGGCGGCTATGCGCACGGAGTCCACGCGGCTCATCTGCCCGGCTCCAACGCCCACGGTCGCGCGCCCGTGCGCGAGCACGATCGCGTTCGAGCGTACGTGGCGGCAGACCTTCCAGGAGAAGATCAGGTCCTCCCACTGGGCATCGGTGGGCTGGGTGGCCGAGGCCACGCGCATGTCCTGGCGCGTCTCGGTGACGATGTCAGGGCCCTGCACGAGCATGCCCCCGAGGACTGGCTTTGCGACCAGCTCGGCACCCGGCGGCGGCCAGCTTGGGAGCTCGAGCAGGCGCACGTTCTTCTTGGCCTGGAGCACCTCCAGCGCGTCGCCGTCGTACCCGGGAGCGAGCAGGACCTCGACGAACTGCTCGCCCAACGCCAGCGCCAGGGCGCGGTCGACGCGGCGGTTGACCGCGATCACACCGCCGAACGCACTCTGGGGGTCACAGGCGAACGCCCGCTCGTAGGCCTCGCTGGCGGTCTCGGCGACGGCGCAGCCGCAGGGGTTGTTGTGTTTGATGATCGCCACCGCTGCGGTGCCCGCCGAGGGCCCCGGGTCCTGTGCCCCGGAGCCGAGCTCCTCGACAAGTGCGCGCGCCGCGTTGAGGTCGAGCAGGTTGTTGAAGGAGAGCTCCTTGCCGTGCAGTTGGCGCACGCCCCCCAGCAGGTGCGTGGGGGCGCCCACCTCGGAGTAGTAGGCGGCCGGCTGGTGGGGGTTCTCGCCGTAGCGCAGGTCCATCACCTTCTCGTAGGAGCTCGCGCGCGTGGGCGCAAAACCCTCATAGGTCTGCTCGGCAAACCAGCGCGAGATGGCGGCGTCGTAGCGGGCGGTGCATGCAAACGCGGTGGCCGCCAGACGCCGCCGCGTAGCCAGCGACAGGAGGCCGTCGCTGTCACGCAGCTCGGTGAGCACATCCTCGTAATCGGCGGGATCAACGAGCACGGCGGCGAACGGATGGTTCTTGGCGGCCGCGCGAATCATCGTGGGGCCGCCGATGTCGATGTTCTCGATCGCCTCGGCGAAGCTGACACCGGGCCGCGCCACGGTCTGCTCGAAGGGGTAGAGGTTGACGCAGACGAGGTCCACGGGCACGATCCCCTGCTCGGCTGCTGCGCGCACGTGGGAGGGGTCATCGCGGCGGGCCAACAGGCCGCCGTAGAGAAG
>CAJCIJ010000339.1 GCA_903970315.1 Actinomycetota bacterium | reverse complement strand
TGATCGCCGCCGCCG
Source organism: Actinomycetota bacterium (assembly GCA_903970315.1). GTDB lineage: Bacteria > Actinomycetota > Thermoleophilia > Solirubrobacterales > Solirubrobacteraceae > Palsa-744. The sequence goes on along the minus strand of CAJCIJ010000339.1, from coordinate 8,289 downwards.
AGCGGTGGGGCGGGGGCGTCGATGAGCGCCCCTACCTGCCGCGTGCGTTCTCGGTGGCGCGCGTCGCGGCCGGTGAGGCGCACTTCCTGTTGGAGGACGTCGGCCCCGGCTCAAGGAGGCTGTGCGAGCTCGGCGCGGGCGACGCGGTGTGGCTGCTGGGCCCGCTGGGCCACGGATTTGACATTTCCCAGGCCGATGACCGGCGGGCGATCCTCGTCGGTGGCGGCGCGGGGATCGCGCCGCTGGCCATCCTCCAGGACAGGCTCGGAGCCGATGGAGGGGCGCCCCGGCCGACGGTGCTGCTGGGCTTCCGCGACGCCGGCCACGCCGCTGGCGCGGCGCTGCTGGAAGATGCCACTGTCGTCACCCAGGACGGTTCCGGCCAACGCGGCGGGCTGGTCACCGAACCTCTGGTGGCCGAGCTTGACGCCGATGACAACGCGCGCGTCTACGCGTGCGGGCCCGCAGGCATGCTGGAGGCCGTCCGCGCCTTGTGCGCCGAGCGCTCCGTGCCCGCCCAGCTTGCGCTGGAGGCTCCCATGGCCTGCGGCTTCGGCGCCTGCTACGGGTGCGTGGTGGCCACACGCACCGGCGCCTACGCGCGCCTGTGCATCGACGGTCCCGTGCTTGATGCCGAGCTGCTGGACGCCGTGCCCGAGCATGCCGGAGCGCCGGCATGAGCGGTCCCGGCGTGAGCGGCCGTGGCGTGCGCTTCTGCGGGCTGGAGCTGGCGCACCCCATCATCAACGGGTCGGGAACCTACGACGCGATCGCCGCGCGGGCAGTGTTCGGCGAGCAGTTCGCGACCCACTTCCCCTTCGCTGCGTTCGTGTCAAAGACGATCACGTTGGAGCCCAGAGCCGGCAACCGGCCACCGCGGCTGTGGGAGGTCGGCGCGGGCATGATCAACTCGATCGGGCTGCCAAACGTCGGACTGGATGCCTACCTGGCGCGCGACCTGCCGCAGCTGGCGCAGCTGCCGGTTCCGCTGATCACCAACGTCATGGGAGCCACCGAGGCCGAGATCGCGCGCCTGGGTGAGGCCTGCCAGCAGCGGGCCGAGATAGATGCCGTGGAGCTGAACGTCTCCTGCCCCAACGTCAAGACCGGTCTTGACATCGGCTCGGACCCGGCCCAGCTGGAGCGGGTGGTCGGTGCCGTAAGGCCGCTGCTGTCAAAGCCGCTGATCGTCAAGCTCACGCCCAACGCCGCCGACGTGGCGGCGTGCGCGGCGGGCGCCGAGGCCGGCGGAGCCGACGCGGTCTCGCTGATCAACACGCTGCGGGCGCTGGCGTTGGCCCCACCGCGACCCCGAGCGGGCCCGGGTAGCGGCGCCGTCGGTCACACGCAGGCGCCGGGGTGGGCCCCGTGGCTGGGCGGCGGGACCGGCGGCCTGTCGGGTCCTGCGGTGCGCTCGGTCGCGCTTGCCCACGTCGCAGCCGTCGCCAGCCGGGTCTCCATTCCGGTGATCGGGATGGGCGGCGTGCAGAACTCCCGACACGCGCGTGAGCTGTTGGACGTCGGGGCGACCCTGGTGGCGGTGGGTACCGAGAACTTTCGCGATCCACGCGCCGCCGAGGCGATCGCCGCCGGGTTGATATCTGGAGGCGTTTGGACATCTGAGGCCATCAACGAGCCGCCCAACGGCGCAGCTGCGACCGCTTTCGGGATCAAAATCCCCGCAAATGAGCTAGAAACCGGCAGAATCAGTGAACCCTCGCGACCCTCAAGTTAAAGTCGAGGTGAATTCGGCCAGCATCCCTTGATCGTGAGCGTGGGGTGTGTAGACTCGCCGCCCTATGGTCCCGGCGGCGCAGATGACTTCAGCCACATCCTCCACCAACACCAAGGGCCCCGCCAAGCGCCTCCCGGCCCCCCAGACCGCCCCGAGCACCCCCGAGCGCTCTCTGAATCAGCGCATGGACGCACTCGCGCGAGCCAACGAGATTCGCACTGCGCGCGCCCGCCTGAAGCGTGACCTGAAAGCCGGCCGCAGCTCCATCCACCAGCTGCTGCTGGATCCGCCGGAGTACCTGGAGACCGCCAAGGTGTTTGACATGCTGCTGGCAGTGCCCAAGTACGGCCGCGTGAAGGTCAACAAGATGCTCCTGAGTTGCAGGATCTCGCCGAGCAAGACCATCGGCGGACTCTCCGAGCGCCAGCGCGCCGAGCTGGTCTCGCTGCTGCGCCGCTAGCGCGCCGCGACGGCGCCCCGCTCGCGTCCCGCGTCGGCCCCGCCGGTGTCCCGGAAACCCGTCGCGCGAACGCAGACCGGCCGCGGCGCCGCGTAAGCTCCCGGCAGTGCCAGCCGCCGGACACGTGTTTGTGATCACAGGCCCGTCCGGCGTCGGCAAGGGGACGCTGATCGCCGAGCTTCGGCGCAGCATTCCCGAGCTTGCCCTGGCGGTGTCGGCGACGACGCGGCCGCCGCGTGCGGGAGAGCGCGACGGTGTCGACTACTACTTCCTGAGCGCCCCCGAGTTTCAGGCCCGCGTGCAAGCGGGCGAGTTTGCCGAGCACGTCGACTATGCCGGCTGCTCGTATGGCACGCTGCGCAGCGAGTTGGACGGCAAGGCGGCTGCCGGTGGCGCCGTGGTGCTTGAGATCGAGGTCCAGGGCGCGCGAGTCCTGCGCGGCGCGCTGCCCAGGGCGACGCAGATTTTCATCGCCCCGCCGTCGTTTGCCGAGCTGCGCGCGCGCCTGGACGGACGCGGGACCGACGACCCGGAGAAGATCGAGCGGCGCCTGGAGGTGGCCCAGGAGGAGATGGCCGCGCGGTCGGAGTTCGAGCACGTCGTCGTCAACGATCACCTGCCGCGAGCGCTCGCGGAGTTGCAGGGGATCGTCCGGAGTCGCTTGCCAGCTATGCTTGAACAATGATCTCCCCACGCATAGACCGCCTGTTGGGCAACGTGGACTCAAACTACGCTGCCGTCCTGGTCGCGGCCAAGCGCTCGCGCCAGATCAACAACTACTACCGCAACCTCGGTGAGGGCACGTTTGACGAATTCCCGCCGCCCATGGTTGAGACCGGTTCCAAGAACTACCTCACCATCGCCTTGGAGGAGGTAGCAGCCGGGAAGATCTCCTACCACTACCGGTAGGGGCAGACCAAGGTCACGGCCGTGGCGCGGATCCTGCTCGGGGTCACTGGCGGCATCGCGGCATACAAGTCGCTGGAGTTCGTGCGGCTCGCCGACTCTGCGGGCCATTCGCTGCGGGTCATTCAGACGCCCACCAGCCAGCGGTTCGTCGGTGCCGCCTCTTTTGAGGCGCTGACCGGCGCCCCGGTTCTGGCCGGAGAGTTCGAGGAAGATCCGGCGCGCGGCACCTTCCCCGGGCAGCCGGCGCCGGCGCACCGGCCGCTGCACCATCTTCAGCTGGTGGCAAACGCCGACCTCTACGTGATCGCCCCGGCGTCGGCCAACACGATTGCAAAGCTCGCGCACGGTGGCGCCGACAACCTGCTGACCACTGCGGCGCTGGCGGCCAAGTGTCCTTTGCTGGTGGCCCCGGCGATGAACAACCACATGTACGAGCACGCCGCCACGCAGGCCAACCTGGCGCTGCTGCGCGAGCGCGGAGTGGCCGTAGTGGGCCCCGATTCCGGGCGCCTGGCTTCGCGCGGCGAGCACGGCGCCGGGCGCATGGCCGAGCCCGCCGAGATCCTTGCCGCGTGCGAGCGCCTGCTGGCCCAACAGGCGAGCGGCGATCAGGTGCCGATGCGGGGACTGCGCGTGCTTGTCACCGCCGGCGGCACACGCGAGCCCATCGACGCCGTCCGCTTCGTTGGCAACCGCTCGTCGGGGCGGATGGGGGTGGCGCTGGCCGCCGCCGCCCAGGCGCGCGGTGCCGAGGTGACGCTGGTCGCTGCCAACCTGGCGGTGGACGCCCCTGACGGCGTCACCGTGCGCCGCGTTGGCAGCGCTGCCGAGCTCGGCGAGGCGTGCCGGCGCGAGTTTCCCCACTGCGACGTCCTCGTGATGGCGGCTGCGGTTGCCGACTTCACACCCGCGACTGCCGCCCCGGGCAAGCTCAAGAAGGCCGGGCGCGACGGTCTGATGATCGAGCTTGTCCCGGCGCCGGATGTGCTCGGCGGGTTGGCCGCAGAGAGGTCCGCCGGCCAGACGCTCGTGGGCTTTGCCGCTGAGCACGGTCCCGGGATGCTGGCCTACGCGCGCGAGAAGCTGGAGCGCAAGGGCCTGGACCTCGTCGTCGCCAACGACGTCTCCGATCCTGCCGTTGGGTTTGACTCCGAGAGCAACGAGGTCGTGGTGCTCACACGCACCGGTGAGGTGCATGTCGGTCGGGCCCCCAAGACCGAGATTGCCGACGCGATTCTCGACGCGGTAATGCGCGCGCGGGGGGGTACGGAGGCTAGAGTGGAGGACGATGCCCAATCGGCACCCAGACAGCGTCTACGAGCTCTACCGACGCGGCTGTGAGCTGCTCCAACAGGGCGATTACCACGCTGCGATCGTCCCGCTGACGCAAGCACGAAACGTCGAGCCGTCAAAGACTTCCATCCGCGAGGCCCTTGGGCGGGCGCTCTTTCACGCGCAGCGCTACGAGGGCGCCGCTGCCGAGTTTGAGGCTGTGGCGGCGGCGGCTCCCACCAACGACTACGCCCTGTTCTGCCTGGGCCGCACAATGCAGCTGTTGGGCCGCCATCGCGAGGCCTGCCACCCGCTCGCACTGGCCTGTTCGATGGCGCCCGACCGTGCCGACTACCGGCTCTACCGCGACCGCGCTCGGCGGGCTGCGAGCATCGGCCCCGTGGAGGGCGCCGACGGCCCTTGAAGGCGCGTGGCGGGCCGCTGTGCGGCCACCGCGCAGCCCCCGCGCAGCAGGCGGAATGCTATTCTCGACGGACAGCTTTCGGACCGGCGGCACCCCGCCGATTCTCCTCATGGAAGGTGGGCGCTGCCCACCTTTTTGCTTGATACGACACCAAACACCTTGATCAGCGAGCTACAGGAAAAGATCCAGCACGACGTGGCGGCGCACGACGCCGCCGTCGAAGTGCTGCTTGCCGAGCTGCTGGGAGGGCGCACGCTGCGCGTCTTCATCGACCACCCCAACGGCGTCACCCTGGAGCTCTGCGAGCAGGTATCGGCCGCGTTGGCGCCCTGGCGCGAGCGTTACGGCCTCGAGGTGTCCTCGCCAGGGCGCGAGCGTCCCCTGACACGACCCGCGGACTTCCGCCGGTTTCTTGGGCATCGTGCCCGTGTGCGCACGCATTCCACGGTCTCTGAGACCTTCCAACACCCGGGCACCCAGCGCCGCGGCAGCCGGCCCCAAGCGCGCGGCAACAGCTTCACGGGCGAGCTTCTGAGCGCCACTGACAGCGAGGTCACGCTGGCCGTCGCCGACGGAGTCGTGGCGATCCCTTACGCCGATATCCGCCGCTCGAACCTCCTGGAGGCATAGGGTGTCGCGCGAGATCCTCGACGCCATGCACGCGCTTGCGCGCGAGAAGGGCATAGAGCCCGAGACACTGATGGTGGCGCTGGAGGACGCGCTGCTGTCGGCTTATAAGAAACAGCCGGGATCGGCCAAGTATGCGCGGGTGGAAATCGATCGCGAGACCGCCGACTTCCGCGTCATCGAGCTGATCATTCCCGACGAGCTTGAGGCGCTGCTGATCGTGGCGCCCGCCGAGGACGTCGCCACGATCGACCCCGAGACCGGCGAGGTGCGCGAGCCCGAAGAGCCCCGTCTGGATCCCGAGAAGGTGCAGGAGTACCGCGACCAGATCGCCGAGCGCGACGTCACGCCCGACGACTTCGGCCGGATCGCCGCGCAGACAGCCAAGCAGGTGATCCTTCAGCGCATCCGCGAGGCCGAACGGGACATGATGTACGAGGAGTACCGCGATCGGGTCGGCGAGCTGATCACGGGGATCGTGCAGCAGTCGGACTCGCGGTACACGCTGGTGCAGTTGCGCGAGCGGGTGGAGGCGCTGCTGCCCAAGTCCGAGCAGGTCGACGGCGAGCGCTACGACCACTCGCAGCGGATCAAGGCCGTGATCAAGGAGGTCTCCCCGCAGGCCAAGGGCCCATCGATCATCGTGTCGCGGCGAGACCCGGAGTTGATCAAGAAGCTCTTCGAGTTGGAGGTGCCCGAGATCGCCGACGGCCTGGTCGAGATCTCCGGTGTGGCCCGCGAGCCCGGCTACCGATCGAAGATCGCCGTTGTCTCCCGGGCCGACGGCGTCGATCCCGTGGGCGCTTGCGTGGGCCCGCGAGGATCGCGAGTGCGCATGGTCGTCTCGGAGCTGCGCGGCGAGAAGATCGACATCATCCCCTTCAACGACGAGCCCGCGCGGTTCGTCGCCAAGGCGCTCTCGCCGGCACGGGTACGGGAGGTGCTCGTCGACGACGAGGCGCGTCAGGCGACCGTGATCGTCCCCGACGACCAGCTCTCGCTGGCGATCGGGCGTGAGGGGCAGAACGCCCGCTTGGCGGCCCGCTTGACCGGCTGGCGCATCGACATACGGTCAGAGACCGAGTTCGCCGCCGAAGAGGCCGAGCACGGCTACGAGGAGGACGAGGTGCAGGGGCGGTGTGCCGCGATCCTGTCAAACGGCCGCCGCTGTCCAAACGCTGCGCTCCCCGGATCGCGCTACTGCGGCCTTGAGACACACCAGGCGCTCGCGGGGATCGACTCCGATCGCGTAGCCGATCTGAACCCCGCCGCCGGCCAGCCGGCGCCCGAACCGGTTGCCGCCGGCGAGCAGCAGTCGCCAGGGGAGCAGGCTCCATAGCCGAGGCCCCCGGCACCGGCCGACGCTCCGTCGGGCCGGTCGCCGCACCACGACGGCGCTGTGTGGGCTGCGGCCGCACGGCGCCCAAGGGCGAGCTCGTGCGCCTCACGCTGACCGACTCCGTGGCCAACGGCGCTCGGCGCGTGGTGCTCGACAGCTCAGGCAAGCTTCCCGGTCGCGGCGCGTATCTGTGCAGGCGACCCGGCGCCGAGGGGCCTGTTGCCGAGTGCGTGCGTCTTGCCACCCGTCGCAACGGCCTTGCACGCGCGTTGCGCAGCCGGGTGGCCGTGGACGGCGAGCTCGTAGAATCGTGGACCCGTGTCTAAGAAGAGGGTTCACGAGATCGCCAAGGAGCAGGGGCTCTCCAGCAAGGAGCTGCTTGCGCGGCTTGCCGCTGCGGGAATGCAGATCAAGGGTGCCTCGGCGTCCGTGGAGGAGGCGGTGGCGCTGGCGGCACTGGCGCCCAACGGAGCCAACACATCTGCCAGCAGCCCCGAGGTGACCGCCGCCAACGGCAGCTCTGCGCACGTACCGGCCAAGCGTTCCGCCACCGCGCGCTCAGCGTCCGCGGCCGGCTCAGCCCCCGCCACCGCGCGCTCGGTGCCCGCGACCGGCTCGCCTGCCGCGCCCTCCTCAGAACCGGCCATCCCGGCGCCCGCTGCCGGCACGCAACCGCCGGCAACGGGTCAGGCGCCCGGAACCAGCGGAGCAACGACCGACAGCCAGACGTCAACGGCCGACGGCCAGGCGCCGCCGGCCGATGGGTCGGGGGGTGGAGGCCGCGGCCCCGCCCGGCCGACGCGCGATTCGCGTACCGGCGAGCGCACACCCGGTGGCACGGGCCCGGGGGGACGCCGCCGCGTCGTGATCGACTCCCAGGCCTCGCGCCGTCAGCAGGGTGGCCCGGCCCAGCCGCCGCCGCGACGCACACACCGCGGCCGCCGCCGCAGGGCGACCTACGAGGAGACCGTGGCGCCGCTTCCGGGGCCTGAAACGCAGGTCTCTCAGCAGCGCACGGCGATCAACTCGGGCTCGACAGTCAAGGACGTGGCCGAGTACCTGGGCGTGCCAGTGCCGGAGATCATCAAGAGCCTGATGGGGCTGGGCGAGATGGCGACGCTGACCCAGACGCTCTCTGACGAGGCGATCCTGCTGCTGGCCGAGGGGATGGGCAAGCACGTTGACATCGTGCATGCCGCCGACGACGTCGATGCCGACCCGGTCGTCGAGGACGCCGGCAGCGATCTGCGCGAGCGCCCCCCCGTGGTCACGATCATGGGGCACGTCGATCACGGCAAGACCTCGCTGCTTGACGCCATTCGTGAGACCGAGGTCGCGGCGGGGGAGGCGGGCGGCATCACCCAGCACATCGGCGCCTACCAGGTCCATCACGCCGGCAAAGAGATCACGTTCCTCGACACGCCAGGCCACGAGGCCTTCACGGCGATGCGGGCGCGCGGCGCCAGCGTCACCGACCTGGCCGTGATCGTGGTGGCGGCAGATGACGGTGTCAAGCCGCAGAC
>CAJCIJ010000338.1 GCA_903970315.1 Actinomycetota bacterium | reverse complement strand
GATAGTCATCGACAACTTCAACGAGATCGATCGTCTGCAGGCGCTGGTGGCCGACCGGACGGACGCGCCGCAGGAGGTGCTCATCCGGGTGACCCCCGACGTTCGCGGCGATACACACGCCAAGATCTCCACGGGCCAGGCCAACTCCAAGTTCGGCTTCTCGCTGGCCGACGTGCCCGCCGCGCTGGAGCGCATCGCTGCCATCGCGGGCCTGTCGCTGACCGGAATCCACGCCCACATCGGCTCGCAGCTGCTGGAGCTGGAGCCGTTTGCGGCTGCCGCCGAGCAGCTGGGGCGCCTGGGGCGCTTTGCAACCTGGGATCTGGGTGGCGGCCTGGGTGTGGCCTACACCAGCCAGCAGCGGCCACCGACCATCCAGCAGTACGTCGACGCGATCGCGTCAAGTGCCCGCGACCACCTCGGCGAGCACGATCGCCTGCTGATCGAGCCCGGACGCGCTCTGACCGCCTCGGCGGCGGTCACGATCTATACGGTCGAGGCGGTCAAGCACAACGTCTCCACGTGGGTATCGGTGGACGGAGGCATGTCGGACAATCTGCGGCCCATGCTCTACGGCGCCACCTACGAAGCTCACGTGGCCGACCGCGTGGGAGGTAGCACCGAGTGCGTGCTTGCCGGCAAGCACTGCGAGTCCGGCGACGTCATCGTTCCAAGTGCCATGCTCGACGATCCGCGTGCCGGCGACGTGGTCGTGACCCCTGTCACAGGCGCCTACACGTACGCCATGGCCAACAACTACAACGGCGTGCCCCGCGCGCCGGTGATCTTCTGCTCCGGCGGACTCGCCCGGGTCGTGGAGCGGCGCGAGACTTTCGAGGACCTGGCGGCGCGAAGTGTCTCCTAGCCCGTTCAGCGTCGGCCTGCTGGGGCACGGCACGGTCGGCGCCGCCTTCGCCAAGCTGCTGCAGGAGCGAAGCGAGGCTGTGGGAGCGCTGACAGGTCGCACGCCAGCGGTGTGCGGTGTCCTGACCACCTCCAGCGGGAGCTTTGACGAGATCCTGCAGTCAGCGGACCTGGTGGTCGAGCTGATCGGTGGAATCGAACCAGCGCGTCAGTACGCACTCGACGCCATGCGTGCGGGCAAGCACGTCGTCACAGCCAACAAGCAACTCCTTTGCGAGCACGGCGAGGAGCTCTTTGCGGCCGCTGCCGACAACGGCGTGCAGCTGCGCTTTGAGGCTGCGGTGGCCGGCGTGGTGCCCGTGGTGCGGGTCTTGCTGGAGTCGCTGGCCGGCGCCCATGTGGAGCGCATCCACGGCATTGTCAACGGCACCACGAACTTCATCCTGTCCGAGATGGAGGGCGGCGCAAGCTACGCCGATGCCCTTGCAGAGGCCCAGCGTCAGGGCATCGCCGAGGCCGATCCCTCCGCCGATGTCACCGGGCGCGATGCCGCAGCCAAGATGGCAATCCTGGCGCGGCTCGCCTTCGGTACCCCAGTGGTGCTCTCCGACGTGCACTATGAAGGCATCGAGCATCTCCAACCCGACGACCTGCAGTATGCCCGCGAGCTTGGACTGGGCTTGAAGCTGGTGGGCACCGCCGAGCGCCTGGCCGGCGGCATATCGGTGCGCGTGCACCCGGCCTTCCTCTACGGCGGGCACCCCCTGGCGGCGGTGAGCGGGCCTTTCAACGCCGTGACCCTGGAGGCCGAGGCGATCACCGAGATCACCATGTCCGGCCCCGGTGCCGGTGGGCGTCAGACCGCGAGTGCCGTGCTTGGCGATCTCGTGTCGGTGATCCGCGGGGACAGCGCCCAACCGCAGCCGACGCAGTCGCTGCCGTTTGTGAGCGACATCTCAAGTCCCTTCTATCTGCACATGGAGGTAGCCGACCGACCGCGCGTGCTCGCTGCGGTCACAGGCCTGCTCGGCGAGCGTGGCATCTCGATCAAATCGGTGTCCCAACGCGGACTCGGCGAGAATGCACGTTTGCTGATGGTGACCCACCCGGTATCGGAATCCCGACTGCGCGAGGCCATGAAGCTGATCGGCGAGCTTGAGTTCGTGGGTTCCGAGCCGCGCGCCATTCGCGTGATCGAAGAGGAGTTTCTGTGACCATGTATCTGACAGACACGCATCTGGCAGACCCCAGCGCCTCCAAGGAACATCCATGACCATCGTCTCAACCAGACCCTCGCTGATCGATCGCTGGCGCGAGCACCTGCCGTTCGAGCCCGACGATCCCGTGGTGAGCCTGAGCGAGGGGGCCACCCCGCTCGTGTTCGCGCCTGTCATCTCCGAGCTGGTGGGCACCGAGGTGTACTTCAAGACCGAGGGGGCCAACCCCACGGGGTCCTTCAAGGATCGCGGCATGACCTGCGCCGTGTCAGCCGCCGTGCGCGACGGCGCCAAGGCCGTCATCTGCGCGTCCACCGGCAACACCGCCGCCAGCGCCGCCGCATACGCCGCCCGGGCCGGCATCACATGCGCTGTGATCGTGCCCGAGGGCAAGATCGCCATGGGCAAGCTGGCGCAGACGCTCATCCATGGCGCCCGCGTCGTCTCGTTGCAGGGCAGCTTTGACGAGGGACTGGAACTCGTGCGCACGCTCGTCGCCGAGCACCCCATCTCGTTGGTCAACTCGCTCAACGAATACCGGATCGAAGGTCAGAAGACGGCTGCCTTTGAGCTGCTGGAAGATCTATCCGGCGACCTGGACCTGCTGTGCATCCCCGTGGGCAACGCCGGCAACATCACCTCCTACTGGCGCGGCTTTCGCGAGATGGGCGCTTCGCCCCGGCTGTTCGGCTTCCAGGCCGCCGGAGCAGCCCCACTGGTGCTGGGCCACCCCGTCGAGCATCCCGACACAGTCGCCAGCGCCATCAGGATCGGCAAGCCCGTGCGCGGTGAGGATGCGCTGACGGCGGCCGCGGAGTCCGGCGGCACCATCCGGACAGTCTCGGACTCCGAGATCCTCGACGCCTACAAGCTGATGGCCGCCAAGGAAGGGATGTTCGCCGAGCCTGCCTCGGCGTCCTCGGTGGCGGGCCTGCTGAAGTACGGCGCCGACGGTGCGCGTCGCGTGGTGTGCGTCCTGACGGGGCGCGGCTTGAAGGATCCCGAGGTGGCGCTTTCGGTGACCAGGGACGCCGTCATACCCTGCCCCGTCGAGATCGGCGCGATGGAAGAGGCGGTGCTGGGTCCGCCCCGCGAGCCTGCCACGGCCGCCTCGCAGTGAGCCTGGCGCC
>CAJCIJ010000337.1 GCA_903970315.1 Actinomycetota bacterium | reverse complement strand
TCGTCCCACGCCAAGCAGACGGCGTTCTCGCCGGTGAAAAGCGGGTTGATGGTCGCGCCGAGTGCGGTGTAGAAGGCCTTGCTGCGATCGAGGTCGGCGGTTGGGTAGCTCACGAAGATGTTTGTAGGCATGAGGGTTGCTCCCTTGGTGGTGGCGGCCGCTAGCCGGCGCGCTCGATGAGCTCGATGCGGTAGCCGTCCGGGTCTCGCACGAAAGCCAGACGCGAGCCACCGTCACGCACGGTGTACGGCGGGCGCTCGGGCTCGATTCCCTGCTCGGCAAGACCCGCGAGCGTCGCGTCCAGATCTTGGGCCGTGATCGCGATGTGGCCGTAACCGGTGCCGAGCTCATAGTGCTCGACGCCGGAGTTGTAGGTCAGCTCAAGGCGGGGGCTGTCACCGTCACCCGGCTGGTTCATGAACACGTTGATCGCCTCGTCTCCAATCGGCATCCGTGCAACCTCCTCGAACCCGAGCGCTCTATAGAAGGCCACCGAGCGGTCGATATCGGTGATCCGGTAGCAAGTGTGGATCAGGCTCACTTCGGCCAGTCTAGGGCCGTCGGCAATTTCGGCCGTCATATGCTGCGGTACGCGCCTGCGGCCTAGCGAAAACCGCTCCTGCGCCGGGCAGGCGCCCGTCCGCGAAGCAAGACCACGTGTGGTACCTACATGTGGTACTCGCCGCCTAGATCGATTGCGGCCGGGGCCACCACCATCCCCAAACGAACGCTCATTTCCAGGGCTTTCTAAGACGGGAGCGACGGGACTCGAACCCGCGACCTCCGGCGTGACAGGCCGGCGCTCTAACCAACTGAGCTACGCCCCCCATGGCATCTGCGTGACCACTCCTGGCCTGCAGTGCAGGCAGGCGCACGCGTATGTTAGGAGCACTGGCCATCTTAGGCACCGCGGAGCACCGCTCCCGCGGCCGGTCCGAACGCGGATGCCCGCGGCATGCGCTTGGGATGGGCCCGGCGGCCGTCGTCGCGCACTGCCTGCGCCGTCAGCCAACCCGGCGCGCGCGGACCGTCAGGGCTAGCTCCTGACCGTCCGGGACCACGGTGACGGCTTCCACGTATACGCGTGGGTCGGCGAAGACCGTGACCGTCGCCAGGCTGCCGAAGGGGATCTCGGGTTCAACGACGATCCTCCCTTCGCTTGCGCTCAGCGCAGCGCGCCCCGACAGACGAGCGCCAAGAACTTCGCCGGAGACGTCCACTTCAGGGCGCCCGGATTCGGCGTACAGACCCTGCGCCTGGAAGCCGGCAGGAAGCGATGCGTGCACTTCGGAGCTACGCACGAGCCCTGTAGCGGTCAGGATTTCCCCCCGCTTGGCAAGGCGTACGTCGCTCAGTGGCACGACCGCGGCAGCGATCCCCGAGATGGCCAGGTCAAGCTCGGGGGAGCGCAGTTCTGCTCTGCCCACGCCGCCGATGCTTGCCTGAAGCCCGACCAGATCGGCGGGCGTTGCGCGCATCGGGCCGGCGTGCACCGCGATGCTTTCGGCGTCATTCCACAACAGCTCCAGCGCAGGCTGCGCATGCACGGCAACGCTGCGCACCGGCCCATAGCGTTCGACGCGGTCGCGCACGCGTTGCGCGGCAATCCCGGGCAGCGCGAGCTCGGCAACTACGAGCGCCACCACCAGCACGACGGCGGCGGCGCCTGCCGCGAACAGAAGCCAACGCCGCCTGCCGGAGGTCAGGGGCGCGCGAGCACCCGGCACGATCGGTGGCACCCACCAAGCTTTGCAGGCGATCCTCAATGGCCGCTCAGCGCCCGGCCGCGGCCGCGGCAATCCCCCGCTAGCCTCCAGCGGGTGGCAGCGGCCGGGCAACCCCTACCCTCATGGTTCATGGGGCGCGTAGCTCAGTTGGTCAGAGCACCTCGCTTACACCGAGGGGGTCGCCCGTTCGAGTCGGGCCGCGCCCATGAGTTGCAAGTGCCATCCACGCACAGTGCACGGCCGTGACCGACGCCAAACCCACGCGCGTCGCCGTGATCGGCTCGGGTCCGGCGGGCTTCTACACCGCTGGGCACCTGCTCAGCGAATCCGACAGCGCAGTCGAGGTGGACATGTTCGAGCGTCTGCCCACCCCGTGGGGCCTCGTGCGCTCCGGGGTAGCTCCGGACCACCCCAAGATCAAGTCGGTGACGCGGATCTATGAGCGAACCGCCTCCGATGCGCGCTTTCGTTACTTCGGCAACGTCGAGCTGGGCAAGGACATCACGCGCACCGAGCTTGCAGCCCACTACCACGCGATCGTGTACGCCACGGGCTCACTGAAGGACCGCGCCATGGGCATCCCGGGCGAGGATCTGCCCGGTAGCTGGGCGGCGACCGATTTCGTGGGCTGGTACAACGCCCACCCCGACTACCGCGACCTGGAGTTCGACCTCAGCCACGAGCGCGCAGTGGTGATTGGCAACGGCAACGTCGCCCTGGACGTGGCTCGCATGCTCGTGCTCTCGCACGCCGAGCTGGCAAAGACCGACATCGCCGACCACACGCTGGACGTCCTGGAGCACTCAAAGATCCGCGAGGTTGTGGTCGTGGGCCGGCGCGGTCCGGCCCAGGCGGCGTTCACCAACCCCGAGCTGCGCGAGCTGGGCGAGATGGATGGCGTGGGCGTCCGGGTGTCCTCCGCTGAGCTTGACCGCGCGCTGGCAGTACCGGACCCCAACATCGACGCCACCGCCGAGCGCAACCTGACTGCGCTGCGCAAGTACGCCGAAGGGACGGTCAGAGGCGAGCGTTTGGTTTCCCTGCGCTTCCTGGCGTCGCCCGTGGAACTGCGCGGTGACTCAGCGGGAGTGCGCGAGGTGGTGCTTGCCCACAACGCTCTGGAGGCCGACGACTCCGGGGCGCTGCGCGCGCGACCGACAGGCGAGACCGAGGTCATCGAGGCGGGCCTGGTGATGCGTGCCATCGGGTACCGCGGCGAGGCCCTGCCGGAAGTGCCGTTTGACGAGCGGCGTCACATCATCCCCAACGCCCAGGGCCGCGTTATCGATCCCAGCGACAGCGCCCACCGGGCAGGCGAGTACGTGGTGGGCTGGATCAAGCGTGGCCCCACGGGGGTCATTGGCACGAATAAGAAGGACGCCCAAGAGACCGTCGATGTCCTGCTGGAGGACCTCGAGGCGGGCCGTCTAACGGCCCCCGCGTCACCAGATCCAGACGCCATCGAGACGCTGTTGCGCGAGCGCAAGCCGGACCTCGTGGACTACGCGGGGTGGGAACTCATCGACCGCCACGAGCGCTCGCTCGGCGAGCCGCACGGACGTCCGCGTGTGAAGCTCACGAGTATCGACGAGATGCTCGAAGTCGCAGCTGGGCAGCAGCCAGAGAACGCGTAGCACGCAACCATTTGGCCGGCCCGGGCGCCGTCGCGGTCTCGGTAACACCGAAGTCGATGGCCGCAGTGGCTTAATCCTGGGAACAACCACGGCGCGGTTGCGCAGCTATGATCCCGCGCCGGGACATGTCGATGGGCGGGTGCGACAGAACAGTGGCGACGGTGCGGCCGGCAGGCGATGTCATGCATCGGGCCACCAGCAGGCGACCGAGCACCTCGTCGCGTAAACGTCGTGTCGTTGCGGCACTCATGTGGCTGACCACATGCTGCGGAGTGCTCGTTGTCGCAGCGTCAGCGCAGGCGGTCGGAACCGGCTCCATCTCGGGCACTGTCACGAAGTACCAAGGCGGCGAACCCGTTGCCTACGCCGAAGTGTGCGCGGGACCGGCCTCGGGCTCTCCACTGTTCGACGAATGCCACGGCTCATTTTTCGGGGCTGGGACCAACTCGGACGGTCAATACACGATCTCCGGTCTGGCGCCCGGGCAGTAAAAGGTTCGATTCAGCGGCTACGCCTCCCCTGACGAGGTGAAGACATATGCAACACGGTGGTACGGCGAAGCCACTTCCTTTGGCGCCGCCAGTACCGTCACAGTCGAATCGGGCGTGGAAGACACAGAAGTCAATGCCCGATTGGTTGCAGGCGCGACAGCGAAGGGCAGGGTCACCAGCGGCCTCACGGGCAACCCGATCGAGGAAGTCGTGTTTGGCATCGAAGAACCCGAACCGGGCGTCTACGAATACCTTGGCTTCTCCGTGGGCAACAGCGCAGGCGAATACACGATACCCGGGATCGGGGAACACAAGGCCTACATAGACTTCACAAGCTACGGCTGCCCGGTAGGCGAACCCGGCTGCCCACATTTCTACGCACTTCAGCTTTTCGACGGGGCGTCCACGTTGGCGACTGCCACGCCGCTGCTCCTGCGGGCAGGCGAAGCCGTGACCGAAATCAACGCAGTGATGCAAGAAGGCGGACACATCGCGGGCCGGATCACCACCGCGTCAGTGGAGGATGAACCGATCGCCGACGCATACGTTTGCGCCACCGTGGCCGCCGCGAGTCAAGGGATCTTCGCCGCCCCGGGCGGGTGTGCTTACAGCAACGGCAACGGCGAATACACGATCGACGGCCTATCAACGCAGTCGTACGACGTGCAGTTCACTGGCGAAGTGTGCCCCGGCGAACAGCAGGCACAGTGCCATGACACCTACCAGCGGCAGTACTACTCCGGCGAGACCACCGAACTTCAGGCCAACGCCCTTTCGGTGATCGCGCAAACGACAGTCGGCGGCATTGACGCCCGCCTGCTGGAAGTCTCACCGCGGACACCAGTGAGCACGTCGGCGCCCGTACTCAGTGGAATCCCGGCAGTGGGGGACGTGCTGGGGTGTTCTCAGGGGGTGTGGGAACACGGTCCAACAGGGCTGTCCTATGTGTGGCTCCTAAACGGCACGCCCATCTCTGGGCAGACCTCGGCGAGCTACGCCGTTCAGCCATCGGCACAGGGCGGGCTGATCTCCTGCGAGGTGACAGCCAGCAACGCGGCTGGTTCGGCGAGCGCCGGCAGTGGGACCCTGCGTGTCCCGGTTGCATTGCCTCCAACGCCGGGAGTTGGCGAGCTCGTGAGCACGTCGGCGGTGACGCACCGCCGTACGACCGTCGTGGTCAGGTGCGTCGGGGCCACCGCATGCACGGGGACCGCCGAACTGGTAGCCACCGTACCTCGCAAGCACCACGGGCGCGGGCGCCATGGGCGCGCCGTTGAAGTGGTGATAGGGCACGCCGGGTTCGCAGTCGCGCCGGGGACCACCGAGACGTTCGCGATCGACCTGGCCGCGAAGGGCGCGAAGCTGGTGCGCGCAGCAGGCCGGGCTGGACTGCGGGTTCTTGTTCGAGGCCCGGGCCTGACTACGTCGACGGCGAGGCTCACCGACCGACGGTAGGCAGGGTGTGTCGCCGGCTGTCGCGTCGCTCGCGACGCCGCTCACCACGGGACCGCGCGCCACAGCACGACAGAAGGCGTATCTGACCCAATGCGGCGCTGCATAAAGTCGACCGCCGCTATGGCACACTTGCCGAGCGCGGCTAGCTCATCGGGTAGAGCACCGGACTTTTAATCCGGCGGGCTGGGTTCGAGTCCCAGGCCGCGTATCCGAAATAGGCTGCAAATCGCATACGTTTCTTTGTGCGATACGGCACGATCTCGAAATTGGTCCCCAATTGGTCCCGAGATTTGCCGGGAATGTATCCAAGCGAGGCCGCCAAACCCGCTCATCGCTGGGCAAGATCAGCTCGGCTTGATGTGCTGATCGAGCTGACGAAGCGAGTGAACCAGGCGACCCCGCCGCCGTGGTCTTGGGCCATCCGGAGCCCGCGGACACGAGTCTGAGCGCGAGCGGCAGCCGAACGGCTAGCCACGTGATCGAACCACCTCGTTCTGGGACACCTGTGGCGGCACAGCCCATCTGACCGGACGCAGAGGTCTCGTCCGGATCGACCGTCGGAGACGCCAGGCTCGGGACGCTAACTCCAAACGAATCCCAAACAAGCCCAAATTTTGGACTTAGACGCTAAACTCCAAACACTTGGAGCTATTTGGAGCAACTTGGAGTTAGTCGATGCGAGTTCCCACCCCACCGGATCCCAGCAAAATCCTCGCCGATGGGGCCGCTGGGGGCTTCCTGGATGTCCTACAAAGTGTACGCGCCAACCCTCGTCAGGACTACCCCCACTGGGACAAGATCCGCTTCTTGAAGCCGCCAGACGGAGCCAGTCGGGAGGTTTGGTGGTTAGCGATCAAGCTCAACCGGGGCCTGATCCCGCTCCCGCTCCAGGATGCGAAGGGCCAACCGTTCAAGTACGGCACGCCATCGAGCGTTTTGCGCCTCCTGCATTTCGTTGATCAGCACTGCAGCGGAGAGATCGCGATGGCGGAGGTGGTGACGAGCGACGACCAGGCACGCCACCACTACCTCGTCAACTCGCTCATGGAGGAGGCGATCCGTTCAAGCCAGCTAGAGGGCGCGACCACATCTCGCCAGGCCGCCAAAGAGCTGCTCCGCACTGGCAGACCGCCCAAAGACCGTAGCGAGCGAATGATTCTGAACAACTACCGCGCCCTTGAGTTCATGCGAGACAGCGGAGATGACAAGCTAACGCCTGACCTGGTGATCGAGCTACAGCGCATCCTCACCGAAGGCACGCTGGATGATCCATCGGCGGCCGGCCGCCTGCAAACGCCGGACGAAGATCGGGTCGCGGTGTGGGACAAACGGGACAACAGCCTGCTTCATATGCCTCCCCCTGCCGACCAGCTGCCGAAACGACTACAGGCGATGTGCGATTTTGCCAACCAGGCCGATGACGAGCGCGGGCGCTTTATTCACCCAGTCATTCGGGCAATCCTGCTGCACTTTTGGCTCGCGTATGACCACCCGTTTCTCGACGGCAATGGCAGGACCGCGCGTGCACTCTTCTACTGGTACATGCGGACCCGGGGGTATTGGCTTACCGAGTACCTATCGGTGTCGAGGATCATCCATGAAGGGCCAGCGAAATACGCGAAGGCATTCCTCTACACGGAGACTGACGACGGGGACACCACGTACTTCCTGCTCTACCACCTCACGGTGATCAAGCGAGCCGTCGAGACACTGCACGACTACCTCCAACGAAAGGTCAAGGAGCTCCAGGACCTCGAGCGCCTGATCCAAAACGAGGACGGCCTAAACCATCGTCAGCTCGCACTCCTCAGCGACGCCACCCGGCATCCATCCCACGTGTACACCTACCGATCGCATAGCACGAGTCACCGAGTCACGGAGGAGACGGCGCGCGCCGATTTGGTAGGGCTTCGTAAACGCGGGCTGCTTCAGCAACGCAAGATGGGCCGCAAGCACGCCTTCGTCGCGGTCGCGGACCTGTCAACCGCCTTGAAGGGGTAGGAGGACACGCGAGTTCCTTGGCGTACCTGCTTGCCCCAACATCGGGGTCCCGGGACCGGCCAACGATGACCAGTGGCCGCCCCGGCCCCCACCGCTACTCTCACGGTTCACCATGGCCAAGTTCATCCATACAGCCGACTGGCATCTCGGCATGCAAGCGCACTTCCTTCCCGAGGAAGCCCGCATCCGGTTTTCACAGGATCGGTTCGACGCGGTACGCCGAATTGCTGGCCTGGCCCGCGAGGAGGGGTGCGAGTTCGTCGTCGTAGCTGGCGACGTGTTCGACTCAAACCACGTCGATCGGCAGGTGATCGCGAAGGCCATCGACGCACTGTCGGCCTTTACGGTCCCCGTCTTCCTGCTGCCCGGTAACCACGACCCGCTCGATCCATCGTCGATCTACAAGGTTGCCGCCTGGACTGACCACACCCCAGCCAATGTGGTCGTCGTCCAAGACACCGACCCGATCCCTGTCCCCGGCCTGAACGGGGTCGAGGTCATCGGCGGCCCGTGGCATACCAAGCACCGCCTGAGCGACCCGCTGCAGGATTGCTACGCGGCTTCGTCGGATTCTGCCGGCACGGTGCGGATCATCCTGGGCCACGGCATCGTCGACTATCTGAGCCCAGACGTGAACAACCCTGCGCTCATCAGCGCAACGGCGCTGCGTCAAGCCCTGAGCGATGGCCTCGCGCACTACGTCGCACTCGGCGATCGCCACTCGGTGACCAAGCTTGCCGAGACCAACGGTTGTGCGTTCTACGCTGGTTCCCCGATCTCAACCGACTACACCGAGGACGCACCCAACCAGGTGCTGGTGGTTACCGCGACGGCGTCCGGCTGCACGGTTGAGCCGCGGGCGATCGGCGGCTGGCACTTCCGGCACGTCGCAGCCGACCTAAACAGCGAGGCCGATGTTGAGGCTCTCGCTGCGTCGCTGGATGCCGTCCAGCCCAAATCAACGACCGCCGTGAAGCTTGCCCTGCGCGGCACCCTAAGCCTGGCGGCGAACAGCAAGCTTGACGAGGCATTGGCGCACAACCAGCTTGTGTTTGCGTCGCTGAATACGTGGGAGCGCCAGACCGATCTGACGGTCGCGCCCGACGACAACGACTTGCAAGAGCTCCAAGTGTCCGGGTATGCGCGCGACACCCTCGACCAGCTCCGGAACGAAGCGGCCGGGACGGGCGACGGCGCCACGGTCGCCGGCGACGCTCTCAATCTGCTTTTCCGCCTGGCCCGATGAGGATTCACCGGATCTCCCTGCGCGATTTCCGCGGCGTTGATGGCCTCGACGCCACATTCGACGCTGACGGCATCACCATCGTCGAGGGGCGCAACGAGACGGGCAAGACGTCCATCGCTGACGCCTTCCAACTCCTGCTCGACATGAAGGACAACTCCAGCCACGCGAAGGTCAAAGCGGTCCAGCCGATCGGTCGTGACGTGGGCCCATTTGTGGAGGCAGAGCTGACCGTGGGACCCCACCACATCGTCTACCGCAAGCAGTGGCGAAAGGGCAAAAAGACCGAGCTGGAGGTGACCGGGCCGCACAGCGAACAACTGGCCGGCGAAGCAGCACACAACCGGATGGTGGAGATCCTTGACGAACACACCGATCGGAACCTGTTCAGCGCCCTTCGCTACCAACAGGGCGTTGCGATCGAGCAGGCCAAACTCGGTGAGACTCGCAGCCTCTCCGATGCCCTGGACGCCGTGGCAGGCGGTTCCGGTGCGGATGTCGGCGGGGTCAATGATGGGCTGTGGGAACGGGTGCAAGAGGAGCGCGGTCGCTACTTCACCCCTGGCGGCGCCGTAAGCAAGGCACGCGCCGACAAGGCCGTACGGCTCGAAGCACTGCGCGCGCAGGTCGAGGCGCTGCGAGCCCAGATCCGGGAGCTTGACGGGACCGCCGAGCGGGTGCTGCGAATCGAGAGCGAGTTGCGCGACGTCGAACAGGAAGCACCGAGTCTTGCGCGGCAGCGCGATGAGCACAAGCGAGCGGTCCAGGCCGTCGAATCGATCGAGGCGCGCATGGAGCGCGCCCAACAGGCACAGACGCTGGCCGAGGCGGCCCTACGGGAAGCCACACGAGCCAGAACCGAGCGCGCAGACCTTGCCGCCACTGCGACGTCGACGGCAGCGACACTCGAAGCGCTGGAGGCCGAGCTGGCCGCCTCAGATCCAGAGCTGGCCGCCGCGCGCAGCGCGGTCGCCGAGGCACAGGCGGCTCGTGACAAGGCCGTGGAATCGCTCGAGGACGCCGAACGGTTGGCATCTGCGCGCGCAAAGTCCGTCGAACTCTTCAAACAGCGACTCGAGCACAAGCAATTCGGAGACCGCCACGAACGTCGGACGGAAGCCGACGCGATGATCGCGACAGCGGATCAGTTCCTAGAGACCTGCAAGGTGAGCGACGAGTTGCTCGCCGACATCGATGGTGCCAACGAGACGCTGGCGGTGGCTCGGGGACGCTCGGCGGCCGGAATGCCGAAACTGACCGTAGAAGCGCTTCGGCCTGTCGAGGTGGCCATCGACGGCCAGGCGCGCCCGATGACCCCCGGCGACCCGATCGAGGAGCCTGTCCCCAGCCGTACCGAGGTCACAGTGGCGGACTTGGCCCGCATCGTGGTCGCTCGTCCTGTTGAGGCCAACGACACACACGCAGCGGTCCTGCGGGCCGAGCAGCGGCTGTCAGACCTACTTGCAGCCGCCGGCGTGGACTCGCCAGCGGCTGCCCACGAGGTCGCCCGCGAGCGCGACCGCCAACTGACCGAGCGCGCCAATGCCGTGCGGCGGCGAACCGAGGCCCTCGACGACCTCTCGCCGACCCAGTTGGCCGCCAAGCTTCAACGGGCAGGGGCACGGGTAGCGGCCCTTGAGGCCGAACAGGAGCCCACCACAGGCGGGACCGGATCGTTCGACGACGCACGGGCGCTCGCACAGGAAGCTGATGCCGCCGTCCGCGACGCATCTGCACTGCGTGACGCGCGGGACGCCGACCTGGCGGCGGCTCAGGCCGGGCTGCGAACGCTTGAGGACAAGGCACTCGTGGACCAGACGAAGCTTGACGCCGCGCGTTCGGCATCGCAGGAAGATCGG
>CAJCIJ010000336.1 GCA_903970315.1 Actinomycetota bacterium | reverse complement strand
GTGGCCCCGTCGGCGGCGGCCGCCGCGGCCACAGCGACGGCGGGAGCAGGCGCGACGCTGGGGACGCCCGGCGTGGCTACCGATTGGCTGTCACCACCGGCAACGGCGGCCGGGGTAGCAGCAACCGACCCGGCAGCGTCGGTTGCGGGCCGAACCACCAGTGGGACTGCGCGCGGGATCGGCCGCACGCCGGGGGTCTGACCTGCGGGCACCGCAACGCCGGCCGCGGCACCCGCGCGCGGCGGGGGTACGACGATGCCACTTCCAGCAGCGCCGGCGCGGCGCTGCTGAAGCTCTTCCGCGCGCTCCGGTGCCCGGCCGGCCCATTCGCGCAGTCGCTTGATCTCGCGGCCCTGGGAGAACAGGAGCAGGGACAGCAGTGCGATTCCCGCGAGACCGGCCATCGCCACAAGCGCCCCGACCTCGGTCAACGAGTGGGTCAGCGAGACGGCGACAGTGGGTGCGCTCACGGCGTCTCGGAGAGGATCGCGCCGGCCGGCGCGGGTGCGGTGGGGGGCAGGCCGGAACGATCGCCGACGAGCTCGGCACAGGCGCCGGCGCACTCAAACACGCGGCTGGTGACAGCGGCGGCGTCGCCGGTCGCGACGAGCAGGGCGATCTCCTCGAACCACGATTCGACCGTCGCTCGTGGCAGTGGACTGCGCTGGGCGAGCATGATCTTCTCTGCCGGCGTCGGTTGTGGGCGCTCGTACACGTTGAACAGTTCCTCGTGGAGCTTCTCGCCGGGACGTCGGCCCACTATCTCGATCTCGATGTCCTGGCGGGCGTCGAGGCCGGACAACTCGATCATGGCGCGGGCAAGGTCGATGATGCGGACGGGCTCGCCCATGTCGAGGACGAGAATCTCCGGCCCGGCGGCACCCGCCGAGTTGCTACCGTCGCCGAGCGGGTGCAGCGAGCCAGCCCGAATGATCAGCTGGACGGCCTCGGGGATGGTCATGAAGTAGCGCGACATGCGCTCGTCGGTCACTGTCAGAGGGCCGCCGCGCTCGATCTGTCGAGTGAAGATGGGCACCACGCTCCCGGAGGAGCCGAGGACGTTGCCGAAACGCACCGCCTTGTAGGAGGTGTTCGGGAAGCGCCAGGTCGCAAGTTCCAGGGCGAGCTCGGCGAGCAACTTGGAGGCCCCCATGACCGTGGCCGGCGCTACGGCCTTGTCGGTGGAGACCAGTACGAATCGGCTGGCACCGGCCTCGCCCGCACATGTGGCCACCACGCGCGTACCCATGGCGTTGTTACGCACCGCCTCGACGGGGTTTGTCTCCATCAGGCCTACGTGCTTGTAGGCGGCAGCGTGGAAGACCACTGTGGGACGGTGCTGGAGGAAGACATCGCGCATGCGCTCCTCGGCCTTGCAGTCGGCCAGCACGGCGCTGATCACTGCCGGTCGCACGTGGCGCTCGTCCTCAAGCTCGCGCTGGATTGCGAAAAGGTTGTCCTCGGCATGGTCCACGAGCACGATTCGGCGCGGGCCCACGCGTGCTATCTGGCGGCACAACTCAGAGCCGATCGAGCCGCCGGCACCTGTAACCAGGACGATCTCGCCGTCGAGGTAGGCACTGACTCGGTCCAGCGCGAGGTGCACGGGCTCGCGGCCGAGCAGGTCCTCCACACGTACATCGCGCACCTGGCGGGCGATCGTTCCGGCGCCGCCAGTCTGAAGCAGCTCGAACACGGTGGGAAGCGTGCGGACCGGGACGCTGCGCCGACGGCATTCCCGCACCACGCGAGCGCGCGTGGAGCCCGGCGCCGACGGTATTGCGATGATCACTTCGTCGGGCTCGGCCTCCTCCAGGATGCGAGCGAGGTCGGAGTCGGTGTCGCCACGAACCCGCACGCCGTCGATGCGCAGGCCGATCTTGCGGGGATCGTCGTCGAGGAAGCCCACGGGCACGAGTCCAAGCTCGCGGTTGCGCGTGATCTCGCGCAGCACCAGTCGGCCGCCATCTCCGGCGCCCACGATCAGGACGCTGCGCTGCTTGGTTCCCACGCTGGATACGCCGCCGAAGAAGCGGCGCTCGTGCAGGGTTCGCGCGATCATCCGCCAGCCCAACAGAAATACGAGCGAGAGCAGGAAGAACAGCGCGATGACACTGTTGGGAAGGCCGATGGCGACGACGTGGCCGCTGACCTCGGGCTGCACCGGCCGGACGACCGCGATGGCGCCGACTGTCAGCAGCGTCACCGCGGCAACGCCGCGCGCGATCGCCCAGTAGTCACGCTGTGAGGAGTAGCTCCAGCTGCGGTGGTAGGCGCCGGATGCGAGCAGGACCAGCAGGCCGCCCACCACTACCCAGGGAATGGTCCTGTCGCGCAGCAGCGCGTAGTGCCGGACGTTGGTGGCGCCCACCCCGTTCTCGACACGCAGCTGGAATGCCAGGTAGTAGGCACCGGCCAGCAGCAGCGCATCCGTGGCGAGCTGCGGCAGTGAATGCCGGTGCAGCGGCAGAGCCGCCGAGCGAAACCGTCGGCGCATCATGCGGATTGTAAGGTGCGCCGTCGTTGGCGGTCTCCGGCGCTCAGTGGACTGGCTTGCCTGCGGGGGTTATCACGTACCAGGTGCCTCCGCTCAGCGTGAGCGCCTGTCCGGCGGCGCTGCCGGCGCTGGAGTCTGCGATGTAGCGGTAAAGCGGCCAGCCGGCGTAGGTCACGACGGTGCCGCCTTCAGGATCCAACGCCGTCGATACCAGCGCGGGGTTGACTGCGCCGGAGATCGCCGGCTTTGAGCCCGCCGGCAACTCGTCTGGCGGCCAGACAGCTGCGCAGGCGTGTAGGCACGTGATCTTCGAAGCGTTGTCGGGAGCAAACGTATAGAGGGTGTGCCCCTGAGCGTCGACCAGCACTGTGCCCACGCCCTTCAGTGTTGCCGTTCCCAACGCGGCCCCTGCGGGTCCCACCTTGGGTCCACCGTGGTGTGTCTCTACCGGGGCCGCGGTGGAGGTGACCGTGGAGCTCGTGGACCCAGAGCTTCCGCCACAGGCTGCCAGTAGCACTGCCAGCACTACGGCCGCGGCCGCTGCATTTTGAGCCCTCCGGGTTGTCGAGCTCGCTGGCCGTGGCAAGAGATCTCCTTTGTTGGATGCACAGAGTGATCGCGTCGGGCGCACATCGTACCCGCGCTCATCGGTGCCGCGCCGAGAGCAGCAGGTCGACGATCACCCGCGGATCCCTGCGGGTGCGCGATGCCTTGGTCGGCGGCGGGACACCGTGCCCGGGGCCGGGCAAGCGCAGCCGACCCAGGACGCCGTCGAGTTGTCCGAGGTCTGTCAGTGCTCCGAGACGGCCTTCGGACATGAGTCGCTCATCGACGGCGCCCAGGCGGCCCTGGAAGGTCGTCAGCACGGGCGTTCCGAGCGCCACGGCCTCGCGGTTCATCGTCCCGCCGGCCGAGATCACGAGGCTTGCGTGGGCAACCAATGATTGGGCATCGATCGCGTGCGCGGGCACCAGGAGTCCATCCAGGCTGCTGATGCGTTCGCGCTGGGCGGCAGTGCGGGCGAGAACCACCACCTGCACAGCGCCGGCGAGCGCCCTCCCGCTGAGACGCGCCAACAGCTCGCCGAAGAGGTCGTTGTCAAACCGGTGATAGAGCGCCAGCTCCGGTGGCGTGCGCACGACCACGATCGGGCGGTCGACCGTCAGCGAGAGCTCGTCCAACACTGCCCGGTTGGGCTCGAAGTCGGCGAGGTAGTACTCCTCCTTCAAGCCCTCATACGCGGCGATCTTCCCGCGTGCCCCGTAACGAAACAGGCGCTCCGGGGGAATCGCTTCGGGCACGACCACGACGTTGGCCAGGCGACAGTTGATCTGGTGCTGAAGCGCAGCAAACTCGTAGTCAAACATCGTGGTGCACGGGATGCGTAGCGCTGCGGCGACGACCGTTATGTCGTTGGAACCGTGGCCCAGGGCGAGGTCGAACGGTCGACGGGCGATCATTGGCCGGCCGGTCCCCGGAGCCACCGGCCCGTGGCGCACCGCCCAGCGCATGAGCGTGGCTCCTCGCGAAAACAGGCCCACCGCCTTGGCGCCGCGGTGCTCGCCGCGGTGTCGGCCGATCGCCGTGTGCTCGATGCCGAATCGGTCGAGCAGCTCGAGGGTCTGTGCGAAGTCGCGCGCAGTTACGGACACCTCATGGCCGTCGCCTCTCAGCACCTCGATGACGGGGCGCATGACCAGCACGTGTGGGCTGTTGGTGAGGTCGATCCACACGCGCACCCTCGGCACGCTACTGGTCGCACGGATATCTTTTGCCCACATGCTCGCGATGAGCTTCTTCAGCGCGTCGATCACCGAAGGGCTTGTCAACTCGATGGCGCACCTCGTGCGCGACGGCGGCCTCCCGGCGATCTTCGCACTCATGGCTGTAAGCGCTGCGTGCATCCCGATCCCCTCGGAGGTCGTGATGTTGTTTGCAGGCTTCGCGGTGGCAGACCCGACGCAGAGCGGCGCGGGCGCGCATCACCATCTGACAATGATCGGTGTGCTCATCGCAGGCATCGCGGGTTCGCTGGTGGGTTCCTGGGTTACCTATGGAATCGGCCGCGCAGGGCGCCTGGAGCTGCTGGAACGCCATGGCCACATCGTGCACATGGGCCCCGCCCAGATACGCCGCGCAGACGAGTGGTTTCGCCGCTACGGTGCACCCGCGGTTCTCGTGGGGCGATTTGTGCCGGTGGTCAGGGCGTTCGTCTCGCTCCCGGCCGGAATCGCACGCATGGGCCTGGCGCCGTTCACGATCCTGACTGCGATCGGCTCGGCCGTTTGGGTGGCGGCGCTGGCCTACGCAGGCAAGGCGCTCGGTAGCGAATGGCAGACGGTGCGTCACGGGTTCGACTACGCCGACTATGTGTTTGTGGCGCTCATCCTGGGTGGCGTCGGCTACGCACTCGTTCGCCGCCGACGCATGCGGCCGTCGGCAGGCGAGCCGGCTGTGGATGCCCTCGACTGAGCGGCTGCCCGTCCTACAGGCGGTCGCCCTCGGCCTCATTCAGGGACCGACGGAGCTGCTGCCTGTCTCGTCCTCTTCGCACACAGCCCTGGTTCCCTGGCTGCTGGACTGGCGTTCGGCTCGGCTGGACCCCGAGACACGGCGTGGCTTTGAGGTGGCGCTGCACTGCGCCGCCGCCGCCGCGCTGGT
>CAJCIJ010000335.1 GCA_903970315.1 Actinomycetota bacterium | reverse complement strand
TCCTTCCTGGCCGGCCAGCTCGCGGGCCTGCGCGAGCTCACGTTGCTGCTCGCCCCCAACGTGAACTCATACAAGCGCTTCGCCGCCGCCACTTTCGCCCCAACGGCAGTCGCGTGGGGGCACGACAATCGCACGTGCTCACTACGTGTAGTCGGACACGGCCCCTCGCTGCGGTTTGAGAACCGCGCGGGCGGCGCCGATCTGAACCCGTACCTGGCGCTGGCCGCCATCATCGCCGCCGGACTGCACGGCGTCGAGGAGGGCCTGGTGCTTGAGCCGGCGTTCGAGGGCAATGCCTATGAGGCACACGACAAGCCGCGCCTACCGGGGTCGCTGCGCGACGCGCGGGAGCTCTTTGCCGGTAGCGCGCTGGCGCGCAGCGCGTTCGGCGATGACGTCGTGGACCACTACGTCAACGCTGCCGACGTGGAGCTGGCCGCCTTCGGGTCCGCCGTCACCGATTGGGAGCGCTATCGGGGGTTTGAGCGTTTGTGAACGGCGGCTTGCTCTCCCCGGACACGGTCTTTGCCCCAGTGCGCTCCCAGACCGCCTTCGAGGAGACCGTCGAGCGCCTGGGCACGGCCATCAGGCTGGGACTGCTCGCCCCCGGCACGCGCCTGCCGGCCGAGCGCGAACTGTGCGCGCGTCTGGGGATCGCGCGCTCCACACTGCGCCAGGCTCTGACTGCCCTGTCGCACAGTGGCCATCTGCGTGCCGTCCGCGGTCGTGGCGGAGGCACGTTCGTGGCCGACCCGCCCCCTGCGGCCGAGCCGCCCTCGCCCGACCTGCTGGCCGGCTGGCGCGAGGTCTGTGACGGGCGCCTGGCCGTGGAGCTGGGCGTGGCCGCGCTGGCCGCCGAGCGAGCATCGGCTGAGGCCCTTGATGCCCTGGATCGGCTTGCAGCGACGCTGGAGGAGCTGCTCGACGATTTCGTCGCCTACCGGCAGGTCGACATCCGGCTGCATGTGGGCCTGGCGGAAACCACCGGCTCGGGGCGACTGGTGATGGCCTGCACCGAGACTCAGGGTCAGATGACCGGTCTGATCTCGCTGATCGCCCACCCTCCGGAGGTATTGGCCTCGTCAAACGCTCAGCACAGGCGGATTCTGGCTGCCGTGCGCGCACACCACGAAGGCCGTGCCACGGCTGCCATGGCCGAGCATCTGCGCGGCACCGAGCACGTCCTCGCCGGCCTGCTGCCCGGTGGATGACCTGCCCGGCGATTGGCGGCGGGGGAGCCCCGGCCGACCTGCCCGCGCCGCCCGGCTTGGCCCGGTGTCCGTCGGTCTTTGCGGAATTTTGGCCACGTGCTCTTGACACTCATCCCGGGTCGCTCCTATTGTCACGATTGAAGGACGGACAACCAAACCTTTTCGCGAGGGAGACCCGATGAGCACAGCCACAGCACCGATGGGGGCCGACGAGAAGCGCCTAGCCGAACTCGGCTACAAGCAGGAGCTAAACCGGGGTTGGAGCGGGTTCTCCAACTTCGCCATCTCGTTTTCGATCATCTGTGTGCTCGCCGGCTGCTTTACGACGTATGGGCAGGCGCTCAAGAACGGCGGGCCGATCGCGATCTCGATCGTGTGGCCGCTGATCTGTCTGATGGTCATGACCGTGGCGTTCTCCATGTCCGAGCTGGCCTCGGCCTTTCCCACCGCCGGAGGCATCTACTACTGGGCGTCCAAGCTCGGCGGGCCGGGGTGGGGCTGGTTCACGGGCTGGTTCAACCTGATCGGGCTGGTCGCCGTCGTTGCGTCGGTGGATTACGTGTGCGCCACCTTCTTGATGAACCTGCTCGGGCTCTATGAAGTCCACTTCATCTTCAACTTCGTCAAGGCGGCGGCAGACACCAACGTGCACTACTCAGCGCACGTCAACTTCGCCCTGTTCGCTGTCATCCTCGTCGCGCACGGGCTGATCAACGTCTTCTCAAGCCACCTCGTGTCGCTCTTCTACAGCTTCTCGGCGTGGTGGAACATCGTGGGCGTCGCCGTGATCGTGGTGCTGCTGATCGCGGTTCCCAGCCACCATGCGAGTCTCTCCTACGTCTTTGGCCACCGCGACAACGTGTCCGGATTCAGCGGGCACATGTACTGGTTCTACGTACTGCCCCTGGGATTCCTGCTGACGATGTACACGCTCACCGGCTACGACGCCTCAGCGCATGTCTCAGAGGAGACCCAAGGGTCGGAAAGCTCCTCGCCCAGAGGGGTGTGGCGGTCGGTGTTCTACTCGGCGATCATCGGCTGGATCGTGCTCCTGGCCATCACCTTCGCCATCCAGAAGTCACACCAGGGCGAAATCCTGAAGTCCGGCTTTCCGGCCCTGGCGATATTCAGCAGCGCCCTGACCTCGGCAGCGGCCAAGGCCGTCGTTCTGATCTCAACTGTGGGCCAGCTTTTCTGCGGCATGGCCTGCGTGACCAGCGCGTCGCGCATGACTTTCGCGTTCTCGCGCGACGGCGCTGTCCCCGGTCACAGGCTGTGGCGGCGGCTGAGCGCCAACCGTACGCCGACCTGGGCGGTGCTGTTCGTGTGCCTGTGCGCCCTCATCATCACGATCCCCGCCTACTTCCCCGACAAGCTGGGCACCCCCGTGGCATTCCTCGCCGTGACTTCGATCTCGGTCATTGGCCTTTACATCGCCTACACGATCCCGGTGTTCCTGCGCTGGCGTGCCGGGGACAATTTCCAGTCAGGGTCCTGGACCCTGGGCAACAAGTACAAGTGGGTCAATCCGATCGCCTTCGTGTGGGTGGCGATCTGTGTGGTGATCTTCTGTCTGCCCTTCGAACCGGCCGGCGTGTTCTTCAAGAGCGGCTTCACCTGGTCGTCTGTCAACTACGCTCCGATCGTGACCATCGCGACGATCCTGGCGGTGACCATCTGGTACGTCACCTCGGCCAAGCGGTCGTTCAAGGGCCCCATCCGCACGATCGAAGATCTGACCTTGACCGAGTCCCTGGCCGACGTTTCCTCGTCACCCTAAGGACGAGTGTTGCGCCCGCATGACTCCGTCGGGGGGCAGCGCCGACGGCGGATCGGCTGACCGGTGAGCGAGTCGCTCGCCGTGATCGAGCCCGCCACCGAGGCGGTGCTCGCAGAGGTGGCGCGTGCCGGCG
This sequence comes from Actinomycetota bacterium, assembly GCA_903970315.1. Classification (GTDB taxonomy): domain Bacteria; phylum Actinomycetota; class Thermoleophilia; order Solirubrobacterales; family Solirubrobacteraceae; genus Palsa-744. The sequence continues at coordinate 3,991 of CAJCIJ010000335.1, read as the reverse complement.
TCGAGGAGGTGGATGCCGCGGTGGCGCACGCCCGCGCAGCGTTGCCGGCGTGGCGCGCCATCACCCCCGGTGAGCGTGCGCAGGCCCTACGTGCCCTCGCCGAGACGCTCGCCGACCATCTCGAGGAGCTGTCGCTGCTCGAGGCTCGCAACGCCGGCAAGGCGATCACCGACGCCCGGGGGGAGATGGGCATGGTCGTCGACACCTTCCGCTACTACGCCGGCGCGCCGGAGCGGCTGCTGGGCGACACGATCCCCGCAGCCGGTGGCCAGGCGTTCACGGTCCGCGAGCCCCTCGGCGTGGTCGGCCTCATCACCCCATGGAACTTTCCGCTGACGATTGCCTCCTGGAAGCTCGCTCCCGCTCTGGCTGCGGGCAACACCGTGGTGCTGAAACCGGCCGAGCTCACGCCGCTCACCGCGCTTCGCTTCGTCGAGCTTGCGCGCGATGCGGGCTTGCCCGACGGGGTCGTAAACGTTGTCGTCGGTCCCGGCAGCACCTGCGGCCGGCGCCTGGTCGAGCACCCCGATGTAGCCAAGATCGCCTTCACGGGCTCGACCGAGGTTGGGCGCTCGATCGCCGCAGGCGCCGCCCAGACGATCAAGCGCGTCACGCTCGAGCTGGGGGGCAAGTCGGCCAACATCGTCTTCGCCGACGCCGATCTTGAGGCTGCGGCGGCAGCGGCGCCTGGCGCGGTGTTCGGCAACGCCGGCCAGGATTGCTGCGCGCGCTCGCGGATTTTGGTCCAGGCCAGCGCGATGGACCGCTTTATGGAGCTGCTTGAGGGCCATGTGAGGTCGATCAGGGTCGGCGACCCACTCGACGAGGCCACCCAGATGGGACCGCTGATCTCGGCGGGGCAGCGCGATGCGGTGGCTTCGTTCATCGATGGTCACGCCCCCGTCGCCTTCCGCGGCAGCGCGCCGGAGGGCCCTGGTTTCTGGTTTGCTCCCACAGTGCTCGCGCCCGTCAAACCGTCTGACCGCGTCGCCCAGGAGGAGGTGTTCGGGCCGGTCGCCGCGGTAATCGCATTCGATGGTGAGGCTGACGCGATCCGACTCGCCAACGACACGATCTACGGCCTGTCGGGATCGATCTGGAGCCGCGACGGGGCGCGTGCCCTGCGCGTCGCCCGGGCCGTGGAGACGGGTGTGCTCTCGATCAACTCGAATACCTCGGTGCGCGTGAGCACCCCGTTCGGCGGCTTCAAGCAGTCCGGCTATGGGCGCGAGCTGGGCCCCGGAGCCCTCGATGCCTATACGGAGGTCAAGACGATCTTCTACGCGACGGAGGGATGATGGCGGGCACTGGCAGGCTGGCTGGGCGTGTGTGTTTCGTAACCGGTGCAGGCGGCGGCATCGGTGCCGCCACCGTCGAGGCCTTTGCGCGCGAGGGCGCCAAGGTTGCAAGCGTTGACCTGACAACCGATGCGCCAGGCGACCTCGTGCTGGCCGCTGACGTGGCCGACGAGCAGCAGGTCAGCGACGCCCTGCGGCAGGTGCGCGACCACTTCGGCCGCATCGATGTCCTCTTCAACAACGCCGGGATCTCGCCCAACGACGATGGGTCGGTGCTGGAAACCACGCTTGACGCCTGGGAGCGCGTTCAGCAGGTCAACCTGCGCAGCGTCTTTCTGTGCTGCAAGCACGGCATCCCGCATCTGCTGGACAACGACGGTCCAAACCGCGGTTCGGTCATCAACACGGCCTCGTTTGTCGCCGTGATGGGCGCCGCCACCTCGCAGATCTCCTACACCGCCTCAAAGGGTGGGGTACTGGCGCTCTCGCGCGAGCTCGGGGTGGAGTTTGCGCGACGGGGGGTACGTGTCAACGCGCTCTGCCCGGGGCCCGTGGACACGCCGCTGCTGCAGGAGCTTTATGCCTCCGATCCCGAGCAGGCAGCCCGGCGGCTGGTACACGTGCCGATGGGACGGTTTGCGCGTGCCGAGGAGATCGCCAGTGGCGCCCTGTTTTTGGCCTCCGACGAGTCGAGCTTCGTGACCGCCTCCACCTTCCTGGTCGACGGCGGCCTCAGCGGCGCCTACACCACGCCGCTGTAGGCGGACCCGCGCCGCGGCGATCAGGGACGCCAGCCGCCCGGCGGCGACGCCGACGAGCGCAGCGTCGAGGCGGTCTGGCGCGTCCGGTTTACAAATCGGCCGCAGCCGCCACGAACTCTCGCCACTGCCGGCGCCCCTCGCCTCGTTGGGATGCGTCGCTCCGCGGCGCCACCAAACGACCTGCGGGCAACAGTCTGGCGGCGTCCTCGACGCTCTCAAAAACACCTGCGCCGACGCCCGCAAGCATGGCTGCGCCCAGAACTGTCGCGTCGGGATCACCCACCAGCACCGGCAGCCCGAGTGCATCGGCCTGGATTTGCACCATGGTCTCGTTGTTCGTCAGGCCACCGTCGGCGCGCACCACTTCCACCGGGGTCACGGTGGCCATGGCATCAACGATGTCGACCACGCGCCACGCGATCGCCTCCAGCGCCGCGCGGGCTATGTGTGGCACGCCCACGCCGCCGTGAAGGCCCGCGATCACGCCGTGTGCCCCGGGCCGCCACCACGGGGCGCCCAACCCGGCCAGAGCGGGCAGAATCCTGACGCCGGCGCTGTCAGGGGCGCCCGCGGCGACTGCCGCCAAGCCGGCGCCGTCGTCGGCCAGGCCAAGGCCGCCCGCCAGCCAATCCAGCAGCGAGCCCGCCGCAAACACACCGCCGTCCAGCGCGTGGGATACCTCCCCGATCGCGTCCCCGTCGCTTGGCGCCGCCCAGGCGATCGTCGGCAGCAGCCCAGCGACGGCCTCGGCCCTTGGGGTCCGACCGAGTACGAACACCCCCGTGCCGTATGTCGCCTTGATCTCGCCAGGGCGCACAGCCCCCGAGCCAGCCAGTGCCGCCTGCTGGTCGACGAGCTGTGCTCCCAGCGCCAGGTCCACGGGCCAGGAGGGATGCCGCAGCGAGCCCAGCCGTCCAAACGTGGGCCCGACCGTCGGCAAGAGCCCGCGTGGCACGCCGAACGCGGTCAGCAGCCGGTCGTCCCAGTCGCGGCCGCCGACTGCCAGTAGCTGTGTCCTGGAGGCGGTAGACAGGTCGGTGGCAAAGCGGCCGCCGAGCCGGTCGGTGATAAATGCGTCCACCGTGCCCAGGCGCAGGGTCCCGCCGCCACGTGCGTGCGCCACGGCGCTGTCGTTTTCCAGCAGCCAGGCCAGCTTGCCTGCGGAGAAGTAGGGGTCAAGCGGCAGGCCCGAGCGCGTCACCACGCCGCCGTCCAGACGCGCCAGCAGCCCTTCGTGGCGCTTGTCCTGCCAGACCACCACTGGCGTCAGCGGTGCGCCGGTGGCGGCGTCCCAGCCCAGCACCGACTCGCCCTGGTGGTCAAGGCCGGCGGCGGCGATCTCGCGCGGTCCCACGCGATCAAGCACCTCGGCTATGCCATCCACGACGGCCTGGAGAATGGTCTCGGGATCCTGCTCGACAAACCCCGGCTGGGGGTGGCTGGTGGCCACCGGCCTGCGCGCCTGGACCACGGTGTCCAGGCGCTGGTCAAAGGCGGCCACCTTGACCGCCGTGGTGCCCGCGTCGATGCCCAGCAGCAGCGCCGAGCTCAAGGCGTCTCCGACGCGGTCCAGCGTGGTGGTGGGGATTGGCTGCGGCGATACTCGGAGGCTCGCTTCCACCAGGGCGCGTCGGCCGCCTGGCGCCGCGGAGTGGGGAGGGGGCGCGGATCATCCGGCGTCAGGTCCGCGGCCTCCACCAACATGGCCGCAACGTGCTCGCCGATGGCCAACGAGGCCGACAGTCCCGTCGAGCGGATAGCCGCCACGTGCACCAGCCCGGGCAGCGCGCGTGAGTGCTCAATCACGTAGTTGCGATTGCGGCCGGCGGGGCGCAGTCCGGCGTAGGAGCCCACGACTTCGGCGTCCGACAGCGCCGGTGACACGCGGGTGGCGCGCTCCATGATCAACTCGGCCGCGTCGTCCTCGACTGA
>CAJCIJ010000334.1 GCA_903970315.1 Actinomycetota bacterium | reverse complement strand
GCAACCACTGCGCGCACAAAGTCGCGCATGGCAGCGCTCGCACGCACAGTCATGCGCTCGTCGCCGTTGAGCGCCGACAGCTCGCTGGTGGGCTCAAACCGCGTGAAGCGCTCGTGCCAGGCAAGCATCTCGCCGCGCACCCGCGCCACCGCCTGCGCCGCATCGCAGCCCTGCGCGCCACCAGCCACTGCCACCGCGCACTGGGAGCCAAAGCAGGCGAACGTCTCGCCGATCTCCATCGGCGCTGTCATGACTGGCTCGTCGTGACAGTGCTCAGAGCCGACGTTTCGCTCGTGCTCGATTCCCCCGTCCCGGTTGACGATTCGCCCGTGCCCGACGCCTGTGCCGAGCTGGACGATTCGCCGGTGCTTGACGATTCGGCGTCCGCCACCGACGTTGTGACCGTGGTCTGGCTCTGGGTGGTGTCCGACTTGCGAACTGCCGACAGCACCGGGTCGTGGCCCGAGGCCATCTGCACGGAGATCGTGGCAAATGCCGCCAAAAACACGGTGACCGACACCGTCGCCACGGCCCGGCGGATGCGCCTGGTGCGCCTGCGCAGTGCGACGAGCTTGGCTCGTGCCTTACGCCTGCGCTGCACCTCGGCGTCCGTGCCTGTCTGTCGTTGGTTGAGATCGTGATCCATGGTGTTCTCTCCTTTCAATGGCTCCGTGGCTTGCTCGTGTCGTCGTTTACTTCGCCTGGCCGCTGAGGTCGTAGACCGTCTGGCCCCCGATCGTCTCGGCGGTGTAGTGGTCGGCGACCCAAGTCGCAATCGCCGAGGTCGAATTGCTTGAGCCGGGGCCTCCGCCGGGCCCACTGCCTCCGCCACTGGAGGCGATGTAGTAGTGGATGTCGCCCTTGGCCACGTAGCTCTCGAAGGCCGCAAGGGTGAGGTTTCCGCCCTGGCCGTTGAAGCCTCCAATGGCCATGACCGCCTCGTTGCTTGACAGCTCCAGCGTCGCCGCGCTCTGGGACCCTGAGGTGGCCGCCGCCCAGCGGTAGCTCGACGCGTCTTGCTGGAGGGCCTTCACCAGCGCCGCACTGGTCTTGGTTGCGCCGCCCGCGCCACCGGGGACACCGCCACCGACGGCACCGCGTCCGAGTCCGCCCGCCGCCGAGTCCGCGCCTGCCGAGCCGCCCGACGCAGCGCCGCCGAAGAGCGGCGGGGCGCCGGAGCCCGATGCGCCGGCCCCTGTCGGCGGGGCGCCACCGGTCGGGGGGGTGAACGAGCCACCGCCCGGCAGCCTGAAGCCGCGGCCGCCCGCGCCACCGGGGAAACCGCCGCCAAAGCCGCCCGCTGCGTTGGCAGGGCCCGCCGACGGGATCGAGCCCGTGTGCCCCGTGGTGATCGTGTCCGCGGCATAGGCGGCAGGGCCGCTCAGCACTGCAAGCACGCCCAGCAGGATCGCCACCGTGCCGATGCGCTTGCGCAGACGCGGCAGCGCCGGGGCCGCAAGCAGCCCGATCACACTCGCGGCAGCCGCGCACACGATCAGCGGGCGCAGCCACGGCTCCCAGTGCGACGTACGCTCCAGCAGGGCATAGGCCCATGCCGAGCTCGCAGCCACCCCCACAGACGCCATCGCCCGCGCGGCCCACGCCTCGCGGTGTGACCAGCAGATCGCCACGCCCATCGCCACCAGCGCCGCGATCGCCGGCGCCAGGGCCACTGTGTAGTAGGTGTGGATGACGCCCGTCGAGAAGCTGAACACCGCCGCCGTCACCAGCAGCCAGCCGCCCCAGAGGAGCAGCCCCGCGCGCACCCTGTCGGTGCGTGGAGCACTGCGGCGGACCCACAGTCCGCCCACCAGCGCAAGCAGCGCAGCGGGCAGCAGCCAGGACGCCTGGCCGCCCATCAGGGAGTCAAAGAGCCGGAATACGCCCGTGGGGCCGCTGAAGTTCGCGCCGCCTCCGCCTCCGCCTCCAGGGCCGCCTGAGCCAAAGATGCGCCCCAGGCCGTTGTAGCCCACGATCAGGTTCAGAATGCTGTTATCCGGCGAGCCGTCAATCATCGGTCGCGAGCCCACCGGCCACAGCGCCACGATCGCCACCCACCAGCCGCCCGCCACGACAACCGCCGCCGCGCCCGCCGCCAGCTGGCCGATGCGCCTGCGCACGCTCGTGGGCGCAGCCACCATGTACACGAGGCCGAACGCCGGGAGCACCAGGAACGCTTGCATCATCTTGGCCAGGAACGCAAAGCCGATCAGCGTCCCAGCGGCCACCACCCAGCGCGTGCCCGCATGCTCGATCGCGCGCACCAGGCAGTAGGCGCTTGCCACCAGCAGCAAGACCAGCAGCGCATCGGGGTTGTTGAAGCGAAACATCAGCGCCGCAACCGGCGTCAGCGCGAACACCGCGCCCGCCAGCAGGCCCGCCGCGGGGCCGAACCAGCGCTTGACAGCCGCATACAGGAGCCCCACGGCAGCCACGCCCTCGGCCGCCTGCGGGATCAGCATGCTCGCGCTTGAGAACCCGAAGATCCTGCCCGAGATGGCCATCACCCACAGCGACGCCGGTGGCTTGTCCACGGTGATGAAGTTCGACGAGTCAAGCGAGCCGAAGAAAAACGCCTTCCAGCTCTTGGTCCCCGCCTGCACCGCAGCGGCGTAGAAGGAGTTGGCATAGCCCGAAGCCGTCAGGTCCCAGGTGTAGGCGACCGCTGTGAGCACCAGCAGCGCAACCACGGCCGGCCGCACCCAGGAGGGATCGGCGACCGCGCCTGCGGCGCGGGTGCGACGGGGCAAAGCAAAACGACGAGCCGGCACGCGACCGGCGGGTGCGGCAGCAGAGCGCCGCAGGGGGTGGATGAGTTGGGAAGTGGTCATGGGGGCAGAATCGCGCTTGATGCTTAGACCAATACCGGGGAATCCTGGGAGTCGCCTGAGAGCGACACGGCCCCACGCACGCGTGTAACAAGCAGCGCCAGCGCCGGGACGGTGACAGCGGCCATCATCATCAGGAACCACGTCCGGCCGGCGTCGCTTCCCTCGCCGAGGGAGTGAGCCAGGCCGAACATCCAGGCCAGCGCGGTGAAGCGGTGGAGCACGCGCCAGCGCGACCTGCCGATCCTGTCGCGGAAGTAGTAGGAGAGGCCCAGCAGGAGCATCGCCCAGCCGGCCACTATCCCCATCGACATCCACGCAGTCTTGTAGTCGCTGACAAACGGGACCGCAATGTCGAAGACCGTGGGGTGCAGGTAGCTGTCGCCCAAGAGGCTCAGCCCGTGTACCAGCAGCGCAGCCATGGTCGCCAGCGAGAGCGCCTCGTGGGTGATACGCAGATCCAGGCCGTGCCCCTTGACCAGACGCCCGCCCATCGAAAGGCCCAGGCAGACCGAGAGGCTTGACAGCACCAGCGCCGCGCTGCCCGCAGCGCGGCTGATGATCCAGAAGATGTGTGGGCCGACGGCTGTGGCCATTGCTGACTCCTTCAGTCGAGGTGGGTGGAGTGACGCTGTCCCGTGGCGCTATGGCCGGTCTGCCATTGCTTTAGGGGCAGCCCCGTCACCCATGCAACCGCCGCCACCTCAAGCCCCCCCGTGGGTTGGCTGTGAGATTCCTGAGAGCCGCCCGCGCGGCCCGGAGCGCTGCGCGACATGCGGCGACCTTCGCCCCGCCGACACCCGGGCCGGCGCGCCCAACCATCCTCAGGGTCGTCTCAGCCTGCACTCAGGCGGCTCTGGAGGAGCGGCCCCAGCATGGCGGACATGACAACTCTCACAACCCACACCCCACCTGCTGTAACCGTCCCACCCTCAAAGTCACACCCCCTCGACTCGCCGCCGGCGGTCGAGATAGTCATCCCCGTCTACAACGAGCAGCGAGTGCTCGCCGACAACGTGCGCCGATTGCACGAGTTCCTGACGTGCCAGTGCGACTTCACGTGGGCGATCACGATCGCCGACAACGCATCGACCGACGACACGCTCGCAATCGCCC
>CAJCIJ010000333.1 GCA_903970315.1 Actinomycetota bacterium | reverse complement strand
CGGCGGCAGCGCGCGTGCGGCGGTGTGGGGCCTGCAACGCGCCGGCGTGCGCGAGATCTCGGTCTGGAACCGGACCCAGACCGGCGCCCAGCGTCTGGCGCTTGAGCTTGGCGGCCGTGCCGTTGCGCGGCCCGTGGCGGCCGATGTGCTGATCAACTGCACCACTGTGGGCATGCAACAAGCGGCCAAAATGGCCCTTAACGACGAGTCCAGTCGTCTAGAACAATCGTCCAGAGAGGTGGATGCGCTCAACCAGCTCGCGCTGGGGCACGATCAGCTTCATGAGTACTCATATGTTGTTGACCTTGTCTATGCCACGGGGGCAACCCCCCTGCTGTGCGCTGCGCGCCAAGCCGGCGCGCGGACGCTCGACGGCTTGGAGATCCTCGTTGCCCAGGGGGCTCTCAGCTTTGAGCTCTGGACAGGTGTGCGACCGCCGCTTGACGCGATGCGCGCCGCCGCCGCAGCCGCTGTCCCTTTCCAGCAAACCTAGAGGCCTACCATGAGCCCGCGCAATCCCAGGGCCGCCAGGGCCTGGCGGATTCCTGACGGCGACGACGAGCCCGACGTCGTACGCGCACCGCCGGAACCCGCCTCGGGTGCCGACGATGCCGACGCTGGCGACGCCGACGGCGCACGAGCTGCGCGTGCGCCTGCCGAATCGCCGGCCACCCCGGCACGCGGCGGCCGCAGCTCGGGTGCAGCGCCGCGAAAGCGAGACGCCGGCGCCCCGGAGCTAAGGTCGGTCACAGAATCCCAGGGGCCCGCAGAGGTGGTGCTCCCCGCTGAAGACGGCTCCGAGTCCGCAGCAGGATGGCGCCCGCGCGACGCCGCGCCGCAACCGGATGCGGGCCAGCCGGCCGTAGCGCGCGACCCCGACCCCGAGCCACAGGCCGATACCCAGGCGAGCGTGGAGGCTGCACGCGCGGCGCTGGACGCCGTGGTCGCCGAAGCCGAAGCCGAGCCCGAGCCCGAGCCGCAGGCTCGAGACGAGTCTTCTGCGCAAGCGGTGGTCGTCGAGTTGGCGCCCGACGCGGCCGGTGCGAGCCAGACCGCAGCGGGCGCCGCGCCGGAAGCTGAGACGTCACGGGTCAAACAGGTCGTCGGCGAGACCGCGGCATTCCCCGAGGAGGCGCGCATCTGGGCAGGAGTGACGCCGCCCAGCCGTCGCGGTTCCTCCTCGCGCTTTCTGACCGACGTGATCGTGGAGATGGGCCTGGTCACCCAGGAGGTGATGAACGGCGCAATTGAGACGGCGCGAAATTCGGGCACCGCAGCCGAGCGTGTACTGCTGGAATCGGGCTCCATCAACAGCGATGGCCTGGCGCGCGCGCTGGCCGAGCGCTACGGGCTTGACCACATTGACGTGAGCCTGTTCCCCGTAGACCCGACCGCTGTGAGCCTGGTGACAAGCCACGCCGCCAAGCGCTACCAGGCCGTGCCCGTCGCCTACACCGACCAGCGCACGCTGCTTGTGGCCATGGCCGACCCGTCAAACGTTCTGGCGGTCGACGACATCGCGATCATGACCGGCTGCGAGGTGCGCGTCGCCGTGGCCTCGCCGCAGGACGTGGCGGATCTGATCGGACGCATGGACCGCCTGGACTCGATGGTGGCTACGTCCGACGGCACCGGCGTGGAGGAGGAGGAGGCCGAAGGCGAGATCGTCAACCTGCGCGAGAACGCCGACGACGCGCCGGTCGTCAAGCTGGTCAACCAGATCATCGCCCAGGCAGTCGAACAGCGCGCGTCCGATGTCCATCTGGTCCCCACAGACAAGGATCTGCGTGTGCGCTTCCGCGTGGACGGCGTGTTGCGCGACATCACAACGGTGCCGCGGCGGATGGCGGCGGGGCTGGTCTCGCGTGTGAAGATCATGGCCGAGCTTGACATCGCCGAGCGCCGCCTGCCCCAGGACGGACGCGTGGGGCTCGCCGTCGACGGTCGCCACGTGGATCTGCGCATCGTGACCCTCCCCAGCGCCAAGGGGGAGTCAGTGACCATGCGCATCCTCGACAAGGACTCGGTGGTGATGGACCTAGACAAGCTCGGCATGGGCCAGGACGACAGGGCGCGCTTTGAAGCCGGTTTCCACCTCTCGCACGGAGCCGTGCTCGTGTGCGGCCCGACAGGGTCCGGAAAGACCACCACGCTGTATGCAGCGCTCACATCGCTCAACAGCGCCGAGCGCAACATCATCACGGTCGAGGACCCCGTCGAGTACCAGATGGAGGGGCTGGTCCAGGTTCAGGTGCAGCCACGTGTCGGTCTCACGTTTGCCGGCGCGCTGAGGACCATGGTGCGCGCCGACCCCGACGTGATCATGGTCGGCGAGATCCGCGACCGCGAGACCGCGCAGATTGCAGTGGAGTCGGCGCTTACCGGCCACCTGGTGCTCTCGACCATTCACACCAACGACGCCCCCTCGGCGTTGCACCGCCTGATCGAGATGGAGATCGAGCCGTTCCTGGTCGCCTCGGCGGTGGAGTGCGTGCTCTCGCAGCGCCTGGCACGCACGCTCTGTCAGCACTGCAAGCGCCGTGCCATCGTCACCGCCGATGCGCTTCGGGCGGCCGGGTATAACGCCAAGGTTGACCTTGAGGCTTATGAGGCGGCGGGCTGCCCGCGCTGCGGTGGCAGCGGTTACCGCGGCAGGATCGCGGTCTATGAGGTGATGACAGTCACGCGCGAGATTCGCGACCTTGCGCTTGAGCGGCGCTCGGCCGACGAGATACGTGACGTGGCCATGAGCCAGGGGATGCGGCGCATGCGCGACGACGGGCTGGAAAAGGTCCGTGACGGGCGCACGTCGATGGCCGAGGTCATGCGCGTCCTCGGCGCCACCGGTTAGATCCATGCCGTCTCGGCCTGCGCCCTGTGGTAGGGCGCGCCGCCCGACGGGGGACTGGCGCCGGGCATCCGGCACCCCGTCCGCGGCTCATACCTTTGTCCAGTGCGCCCCGACTGAAGGCTTCCAGCGTCCCGGGAGCGCCGATGGGCGTGGCGATGGACATTGATTTCGCAGAGTTGCTCAAGGAAGTGGTGGCGCGCAACGCGTCGGACCTTCACCTGAGCGTGGGCGCCCATCCGATCCTCCGGATTCGCGGGCGCCTGATGTCGCTGAACGAGTATCCCGTGCTCGGGTCCACAGACACCCGCGAGATCGTCTACTCGATCCTGTCCAACGATCAGCGCCAGCGTCTTGAGACCGACTGGCAGCTGGACTTCGCCTACTCGGTTCCTGGCCACGGCCGCTTCCGTGTCAACGCCTTCTACCAGCGCGGCTCGATCGGCGCCGCCTTCCGCTTGATCCCGTTCGGGCTGAGCTCCACCGAGGATCTGGGCCTGCCGGCGATCGTGCACGAGTTCACCGCAAAGCCGCGCGGTCTGGTGCTTATGACGGGCCCCACGGGCTCCGGCAAGTCAACGTCGCTGGCGGCCATGATCAACGAGATCAACGAAACGCGCGAAGAGCACATCCTCACGATCGAGGACCCCATCGAGTTTCTGCACACTCACAAGCGGTGCCTCGTCAACCAGCGCGAGCTCGGGGCCGATGCACAGACCTTCGCCGACGCCCTGCGCGCGGCCCTGCGCGAGGACCCCGACGTGATCCTGGTCGGCGAGATGCGCGACCTGGAGACCATCTCCACGGCGCTGACCGCTGCGGAGACCGGACACCTGGTCTTTGCCACGCTGCACACCCAGGACACCGCCCAGACCGTGGACCGCATCATCGACGTCTTCCCTGCCCACCAGCAGGGTCAGGTACGCGTACAGCTCTCGGTGGCTCTCCAGGGGATCATGACTCAGCAGCTGCTGCCCACCGCCGACGGCTCCGGACGCGTGGTGGCGTGCGAGGTGCTCGTGCCTACCGCGGCCATCCGTAACCTGATCCGCGAGGGCAAGACGCACCAGATTTACTCGGTGCTACAGACGAGCACGGGTGTGGGCATGCAGACGATGGACTCCGCCCTCGTGGAGCTGGTGCGGGCAGGCAAGATCTCCCGCAGCATGGCCGAGGCGCGGTCTTCGAACCCCGAGGAGCTGCGCCGCCTCATGGGCGGCGACGGCCTGGCCGCGGCAGCGTAGGGCCGGCCATGGGGACCTACGTCTTCAAAGTCGCAGACCTCGCCGGCGTCAAATCCAGCGGTGAAAGCGAAGCCGAGTCAAAGCAGGCGCTGGCAAGCCAGCTGAAGTCGCGCGGCCTGATTGTCCTAGACATCAACGACAAGCGCGCCTCAACCGAGATCCACCTTTCGTTCCTGGAAGGCGTCAAGGCCAACGACCTCGCTGTGTTCGCGCGCCAGCTGGCGACGCTGATCACTTCCGGTGTCAGCATCCTGCGCTCGCTTGCGGTCTTGGAGGACCAGACCGAGAGCCGGATCCTCAAGCAGACGATCGTCGACGTCCGTCGCGACGTCGAGGGCGGCTCCACTTTCGGCGACGCACTGGAGCGCCATCCCAAGGTCTTTAGCCCGCTGTTCGTGGCCATGGTCCGCGCCGGCGAGTCCGGCGGTGTGCTTGAGAGTTCGCTGCAACGCGTCGCTACTCAGCTTGAGCAGGACGCATCGCTGCGGCGCCAGATCCGCTCGGCGATGATGTACCCGGTCTTCGTCATGACCTTCGCATTCATCGTGCTCGCCGCGCTGGTCTCGTTCCTGGTTCCCATCTTCGAAGGGATCTTCAAGGAATTCGGCGGGTCGTTGCCGGCGCCGACGAAGCTTTGTGTGGCGCTCTCACACGCTTTCACCCGCCCATGGTTCGGCTTTCTGCCCGGCATCCTGGGAATCCTCATGTTGCTCGGGGGGGCCGCCTACTCGTTTCTGAAGTGGAAAAACTCGGCCGTCGGACGGCCGCATTGGGACCGTTTCAAGCTGCGCGTGCCGATGAAGATCGGCACGATCGTTCAGGAGGTCGCCGTGGCGCGTTGGTCGCGCACGCTCTCGTCGTTGACCGCAGCAGGCGTACCTCTGCTGCTGGCGCTGGACATCACCGGAAAGACTGCTGGCAACGTGGTGATGGAGGACGCCATGACCGAGGTGATCGCCTCGGTCAAGCGAGGTGGCTCGCTGAGTGCGCCGCTGGCCAAGGCATCGATCTTCCCCAACATGGTCACGCACATGGTGGGCGTGGGCGAGGAGACCGGCGAGCTCGACGGCATGCTCGCCAAGATTGCCGAGTTCTATGAGGACCGGGTTGCTATCTCGGTCAAGGGCCTGACCCAGATCATGGAGCCGATCATGATCGTGGTGATCGGCTCGCTGGTGGGGTTCATCGTGATCTCGATGTACCTGCCGCTGTTCGAAGTCTACAACCAGATCAATTAGCTAAAGCCCGGCACAACCGGGCCCAGCACCCTGGCGGCAGCAGGCCTGCCATGGTGTTCGGAGCGCTCGCCGCGGTGGTTACACGGCGGCGTCGACGGGTCCCAGCTCCAGCGCAATCGCTTCGGCTTCCACGGCGGCCGCAGGCAGGCTCACCGCGAAGGCGGCGCCCGACAGCGACCCAGCGGACCCGTCAACCAACTCCAGTGCCCCACCCATCCGGACGGCAAGCTCCCGGCCGATCGCCAGGCCAAGCCCGAAGCCGCCGTGAGTGCTGCCCCGTGAGCCACGGCGGAAGCGCTGGAAGATTTCCTGGCGCTCGGCGGCCGGTACCCCTGGACCCTGGTCTTCGACGACGATCTGTGCCACCTGCCCGGCATGCGATGTCGTGATGTCCACGAGAGATCCCTCCGAAGAGACGGCAAGGGCGTTGTCAAGAAGGATCCGCACGATCTGGGCCACTGCGCCCGGATCGGCGCGCACCCAGGTCGCTCTGGATGCAGCGAAGACGCGTAACGTGACCCCTTTTGCGGCTGCGCGCAGGTCTGTCTCGGCGACCACTGCACGAGCGATCTCGCCGAGTTCCACGGGCTCGGCGCGGAGGCTGATCTCGGCGTCCAGGCGGCTGAGGTCCAGCAGGTCTGAGGCAAGCTTTGTCAGCCGGCGCGACTGCTCGCGGGCTCGCGCGGTCCGCTGGCGGGCGTCTGCGAGGTCCTCATGCCCGGGCGACAGGTCGTCCTCGATCAGCTCCAGCATGCTATCCAGGGACGCCAGCGGGGTGCGTAGCTCGTGCGACGCGGTGGCCACGAACGCGCGCAGGGCGGCCTCCTGGTGGCCAAGGCGCGACTGCATTTCGATCAACGTCCGGGCGAGCTCGCCGATCTCGTCGTGGCCGGGCTTGACCCGCACTGGGGTGGACAGGCCGTGGCGCTGGAGATCCAGCGCGGCGTCGCGCAGCTGGCGCAGGCGGTAGAGCAGGGTGGTGGTCAGCGCAACGCCCAGCAGCAGCGCAATCGCCAGGCCGACGGCGGCGGCCTCAATGAAGGCCCCGCGGACGACGCTGACGGCCGAGGCGACATAGTCCAGGCGCTTGACCACCATCAGCGCGTAGCGGCGGCCGCCCATGCGAACGGGTTCGGCGAGCACGAAAAGGTTCCCGGCCAGGCGGGCCACGCCGCGATCGGTCCGCAGGGCCTGCTGGGCCTGGCTGTAGTACGTGGGCGATTCCAGGCCGAACGGGGTGCCGCCGCTGACTGTGGCCAGGCTGCTGTCCAGAATCCAGGTGCGAGCGCCGGTGCGCTGACGGACCCGGTCCACGGTCAGGTCCACCTCTTCGTGGTCCGGGCGGCCCGTCAGGCGGTCGATCGTGATCTCAGAGAACTCGCCCTTGGTGGCATGGACGGCTGTAAACAGGGACCGCTCGCTTTCGCTACGCAGCTTCTGCTCAAGCGGCGAAAGCAGTGCCGCGGCCGCCACGGCGAGGGTGACCACGCTGGTGCCCACGAGCGCCGCCAGCAGGCGCGGGCGCAGGCCGAGGCGGCCGACGCCCCGCAAGGCCATCAGCGGTCCCCGTCGGTTAGAGGGGGGTGGAAGCGATAGCCCGCGCGGCGCACGGTCAGGATCAGCCGCGGCTCCTCGGGCACCGGCTCGAGCTTCTCGCGCAGGTGTCGTATGTGGACGTCGATGGCGCGGGGGTCGCGGTAGGCCGAATCGCCCCAGATGGCGCGCAGCAGCTCCTGGCGGTTAAAGAGGCGGCCCGGCTGTGACAGCAGCTCGGCAAGCAACTCGAACTCCGAGAACGTCAGACGCACCTCGGTGCCGTCAACGGTCACCTCGCGGCGGCTTGCGTCAAGGCGCACCGGGCCGACCTCGAGTAACTCACGCTCCAGCGCGCGCGGCGCGGCGCGGCGTAGCACGGCGCTGATGCGGCTGCGAAGCTCGGCCAGGCCGAACGGCTTGGTCACGTAGTCGTCGGCCCCTGCCTCCAAGCCCTGTACCACGTCGGCCTCCGAGTCAAGCGCCGTGAGCATGATGATGGGGACCATGTCGCGGCGGGCGCGCAGGCTGCGGCAGACCTCGTAGCCGCTCGGGCTCTCGCCCAGAGCCACGTCCAGCAGGAGCACGTCGTAGCGCTGCTGGCCGGCCGCCTCCAGAGCCGCCGTGCCTGAGTCCACGGCCTTCACGAGGTGGCCCTCGCGCGTGAACGAGCGCGTGAGGGTCTCGCGCAGGGCAGCCTCATCGTCTACCACGAGGATGTTAAGCGAGGTGGCGCTTTCCATTGAGTGCTTCAGAGGCTAACGCTCCCGCGGCACCGGCGGCGAGGGCTCGCCAAGTGAAACAGCGCTAACCTCGCACGCGATGCCTGCCGGCGACAGCAGTGGGGGGGACCCGCGCAAGGGCGCTGCTGCAGGCGATCCCGGCGGGACGGCCGGCCAGGCCGACTCAGACCAGCGCGCGTGCATGCCCTGCCGGGGAACGGGCAAGGTGCTGGCGGCAAAGGACGGTGAGCAAGTGCCCGTGACCTGTCCCTGGTGCCAGGGCAACGGTCTGCGGGTAACAGGCATCGACACGCAGGCGTCCGGGCCGGCGAGCGAAGCCGCTTCGGGCTGAGCGGGCTCCGCTCGATCACACGTCCGCTTTCGGCTGCCGGACCCGCGTCGGCCGTCCCCATCCGTCCAGTGCGCGTAGCGCTGCTTTAGGCGGCTTAGAGGTGAGCCGATTGGGCGAACAGAAAGCCACTAAACAGCCAGCGCTGAGGTGTCAGAGGCAAAGCACGTAAGTGCGTAACGAAGCCGACGGACCGATGCGACGAAAGACACACAGGATCGTGGCAGAGGTCGGTTCGCCAATGGGCGAGGGATCGAAGAGCTGGCGCTGAACAAGGAGAAACACATGTTGGACAGACTACGCCAGCGGACAGGAGATCAGAGTGGTTTCACGCTCATCGAACTCCTGGTCGTCATCCTGATCATCGGTATTCTTGCCGCGATCGCCATTCCGTCGTTCCTGAGCCAGCGCAGCAAGGCCTATGACGCATCGGCCAAGGCGCTTGTCGGAAACGTCGAGACAGCGGCGGAAACCATCGGCACCGACAACAACGGCAGCTACACCGCCGTCACCCCGACCGAATTGCATGCCTACGAAGGTACGATCAAGATTGGGGAAGGCAACGAAGAACCGTACGTGACCACCGCGTCCGGTACGGCGACCACCTGGACGGCCACCATCAAGGCCGCACACACCAACGATCTCTTCTCGATCGAACGCAACGCGGCTGGAGAACTCATCAAGAGCTGCGTGCTCGGCTCCGGCAGCAACGCGAAGGACTGCGCGGGCTGGTAGCCACAACGTCATATCGCCAGCGCTGATCTGCGCTGGACCGACGAGGGCGGCCGCAACTGCGGCCGCCCTCTTTTTTTGGCTCCGACTCACACCGCGCTCGCGCCGCTGGCTTGCACGCTCTCCCCATCTGGCGGCGGTCGAGCGCCAACCGGCTCAAGGTCTGATGCCGGTGCGCCGATCAGTCGGTTATGAGCCAGTCCCACGAAAACCAAGTCCCGACGCCTGAGCCTGGCCGCAACAGCCTGCGCCGCTTGGGCACCAGCGAGGGCGGCTTCACCCTCATCGAACTGCTGGTCGTGATCCTGATCATCGGCATTCTTGCAGCGGTGGCCATCCCGACGCTCCTGTCGCAGCGCGGCAAAGCTTATGACGCGTCAGCCAGGGAACTCGCCGCGACCGCCGAGACGGCGGCCGAGACGATCGGCACGGACAACGGCGGTGATTTCCACAGAGTCAGCCCCACGGAACTCTCGGTGTATGAACCGGCACTGAAGGTGAGCTCGGGAAATGAAGAACCCTACGTCAGCGAAGCGCACGGCCTGCCGTCGGGATGCTCCGAAAACGGGTGCACCGGTTACCGGATCTCGGTCACCGCCGCAAGGACACATGACGTGTTCAGCATCGAACGCAACTCCACGGGCGAAGTCGTGCGCTCCTGCGTCCAAGGCACGGCCAACGACAAGGGTTGCACCGGCTGGTAGCTCGCGGGCTCGTGAACCTGCGGCCGGTTAGTCGTTCGGGGGCGGCCGATTTGGGCCGGATTCAAGGGGCGCGCCGAGCGCGCCGATCATGAGCGTATGGAGATCGCTCTCACGGGTGTGTTCGGGGCCATCATGGGCTCGTTCCTGAACGTCGTCAGCTTCCGACTCCCGCGCCATGAATCGATCGTGCGTCCGGCCTCGCGCTGCCCATCCTGCGGGACGCGCGTGCGGCCCTACGACAACATTCCAGTGCTCTCGTGGCTGTTGCTGCGCGGCCACTGCCGCTCATGTGCGACACCGATCTCGCCTCGATACCCGCTCTCTGAGGCGCTCACGGCGGTGTTGTGTGTGGCGGTGGTGCTCACGCACTCTTCAGCGGCCTCGATCGCGCTCGGCATCGCGCTGGT
>CAJCIJ010000332.1 GCA_903970315.1 Actinomycetota bacterium | reverse complement strand
TTGCGGCGAGTTGTTCTCAGATGCTTCAGGCGGAGATCGCGGCGCTGTTTCAGGGGGTGTCGGACGCGGGCACGCTGCGGGCGTCCATGATCTGCTCGCGCTCGCCCAGGCGGTTGGCGCGACGCAACTGCGCCTCGCGCTCGCGGCGGCGCTCCTCGTCGGTCTCGGCGACGCATGGCGGCACCGCAATCGGGTGACCCTTGTCGTCGATCGCGACCATCGTGAAGTAGGCCGAGCTGGTGTGGCGCATCACGCCGGTCAACGGGTTTTCCGCTTCCACGCGCACGCCGACCTCCATGGAGGTTTGCCACGCTGCGTTTACGCGTGCCTTGAACGTGAGCACCTCACCCACGCGCACGGGGTGCAGAAAGGCCATGCGGTCCATCGCGGCCGTCACGGCCGGCGTGCGGGCATGGCGCATTGCCGCCAGGCCGGCCGCTTCGTCGCACAGCTTCATCACCGTGCCTCCGTGAATGTGGCCCGCGTTGTTGGCGTCCAGTAGGCCCGTCCACTTCACGAGGATGGTGGTTGTCTCGCCCATGGCTGCCTTCACGGGCATGCTAGCCGCAAGGTCCGACCGACTCACGGGCTTTGTGCGAGCATGCGTGTGGTCGAGAAGGGGAGCCCGTCAAAGGGCTGAGAGGGCGCGTCGCGCCGACCCACAGAACCTGATCTGGATCATGCCAGCGAAGGGAGAACCCATGAGCAGCAAGCACCGCACCGCATTTGACCCCGACGCAGCGGTTGTAACGCAGATGCATCTGGCTCGCACAGGCGTCGTTTCGCCCGAGATGGCGAGAGTGGCCGAGCGCGAGGGCATGGAAGCCGAGACGGTCTGCGCCGAGGTGGCACGCGGGCGGATGATCATCCCCGCCAACATCCATCACGCGGCGTTGGATCCGATGGCGATCGGGTCCAAGGCCCGCGTGAAGATCAACTCCAACATTGGCAACTCGCCGACCTCGTCGTCGCTGGACGAGGAGGTCGAGAAGCTCACGGTGTCGGAAGGGTGGGGCGCCGATACCGTCATGGACCTTTCCACGGGCAAGCGAATCGACGAGACACGGGCTGCGATCATCGCCGCCGCGACGGTCCCCATCGGAACGGTCCCCATCTACCAAGCGCTGGAGCGGGTCAAGAGCATCGAGGATCTCACCACGGAGGTTCTCTTGGACAACATCGCCCACCAGGCGCGTCAAGGCGTTGACTACATGACGATCCACGCCGGCGTCCGCCTGGAACACCTGCCCCTATGCCAGCATCGCACCACGGGCATCGTGTCGCGCGGCGGCGGCATCCTGGCGCGGTGGATGGTCCACCACATGCGCGAGAACCCTCTGTATGAGTGCTTCGATGAGATCCTGGAGATCTGTCGCCGGCACGATGTCTCGTTATCGCTGGGCGATGGGCTGCGCCCCGGATCGATCGCCGATGCCTCCGATGCCGCCCAGTTCGCCGAGCTGGACACGCTGGGGGAGCTCACAACTCGCGCGTGGGAGCGTGACGTGCAGGTGATGATCGAGGGGCCGGGGCACATCCCCATGCACCTGGTGAAGATGAACATCGAGAAGGAGCGCGAACTGTGCCACGACGCTCCGTTCTACGTCCTCGGGCCGCTGGTGACGGACATCGCACCGGGGTACGACCACATCACCTCAGCGATAGGCGCCGCGATCGTGGGCTGGCATGGAACCTCGATGCTCTGCTACGTCACCCCGAAGGAGCACCTTGGACTGCCCAACGCCGAGGACGTCAAGCAAGGGCTGATCGCCTACCGGATAGCTGCGCACGCCGCCGACCTGGCCCGCGGCAACCGCAAGGCCGCCGAGTGGGACCGCGAGCTCTCGGAGGCACGCTTCTCGTTTGACTGGCGCCGGCAGTTCGCGCTGGCGCTGGACCCCGAGACCGCGCAGGCGATGCACGACGAGACGCTCGCCGACGACTACTTCAAGAGTGCCGAGTTCTGTTCGATGTGCGGGCCAAAGTACTGCCCGATGCACAATTTCAAGGATCTGGACTGGGATGCGCTACGAGCCGCAGTCGCCACGCGCAAGGCGTCCGGCACCGTGCCATCGGCGGTTGCGCACGGCGACGATGAGGCTGAAGGACTCACCCGACGAGCCGTCGGCTCGCTCAGCCGGCTCTAGCTCCAGCCGCTAGTTTGCGCGGTCTGTGATTCGAGGCTGCTCGGGAGCCGCGTCGAGGCCGGGCTCTGACCGCGCGGCTCGTAGCTCATAGTTGGCGCGCGCGCCAGCGTCGATGTGGGACAGGGCCGAGTCGCCGCCCGTCAGGCGCGAGAGCGCATCCTGGGTGTCGATTGGCAGGAAGCCCAACATGCGCTCGGACGCCTTCATGGACTTGGGCACATGCACGTCGAACATGGGCTCTCGCAGCGTGTCCACGATCGCCTCGGCGACTTCGTTGGGCTGGACCTTGCGGAACATCGGAATCCGCGGTTCACCCAGGCCGAGCCCCAGTTCGGTGTTGACGGCGACTGGGCTGACCACCGAGATGTCCACGCCGCTCTTGCGGATCTCCTTGCGGACCGAACGGCTGAGATGCAGCACCGCGGCCTTACTTGCGCAGTAGGTTGCGCCGCCCGGGAGCCCGTACTTGCCGGCCTGTGAGGCGATGTTGACGATGTGCCCGCGTCCGCGCGCGAGCATCCCCGGCAGCGCCGCCTTCATGCCGTTGATGACGCCGTGGACGTTGATGTCGAGGATGCGCCGCGCTGTGGCGTCGCTCTCGTCGATGAACGGCCCGAGGGGCATGATCCCGGCGTTGTTGATGAGGATCTCCACCACTCCCAGTCGCTCGTCCACCGCTGCCAGGAACGCACGGAACGATTCGGGCTCGGTCACGTCCAGCGGCAGCGCCAGCACATCCGGCCCCAGCTCCGTGGCGGCCTGCTCGGCGGCATGTGGATCGACGTCACCGATGGCGACCTTCATGCCCGCGTCCACGCACAGCCGGGCCGTTTCGCGTCCTATCCCGCGCGCTCCGCCTGTGATGGCGACGACCTGTCCGGCGATTATCCGTGGTTGCTTTGCCATTGGGGCTCCTGTTCTCCGATGATCTGGAGCCCAACGCTACCAGGCGTCCCCGTGCGCCGGGGCCGACGGCTGCTCACGCGCCCACCGCGCCGCGCAGGGCCGTATCGGGCCGCAAGCTGTCCGGCCCGATACCCTCTAGGTGAAGCGTATGCCCTCATTTGCGTTCCAGGGATGGCAACTCGCCTACACGGAGTTCGGCGGCGGGCCGGCGGCACTGACCCCGGCGGGCAAGCGCGGGCGCACTGCCAGCAGGGCGCCAAGCAAAGACAGGCCACTCATCATGGCCCACGCGGTGATGCTCTCGCAGGCCATGCACTGGCCGCTGGCAGAAGATCTCGCGGCTCGGGGCAACCGGGTCATCACGGTTGACCTGCTGGGCCACGGGCAATCAGATCGACCGCGCGAGCTTTCGCTCTACACGATGGGCTCCTTCAGTCAACAGCTGGAGGCCCTCATGGACCACCTGGAGCTCGACCAGGCGGTGATCATGGGCACTTCCCTGGGCGCCAACGCCTCGCTGGAGCTGGCCTGCCGGTCGCCGGAGCGTCTGCGTGGGCTGGTGATCGAGATGCCTGTGCTCGAAGGCGGGCTGATCGGCGGCGCTCTGGCCTTCACCCCGCTGCTGTTGGCGCTTACGTTCGGTGAGCGTGCGCTTGGACCGCTGGCCCGTGTTGCCCGCGCCGTACCCCGCGCCCTGTTGCCGTACCACGCCAACGTGCTCGTTGACGTACTGCGTCAGAACCCCGCCGCTGGAGCGTCGGTGCTCCAGGGCCTGTTCTACGGCCGCATCGGCCCGTCGGCCAGCCTCATCCGCAGTCTGGAGACCCCAGCGCTGGTGTTGGGCCACCGACGTGACCCTGTGCACCCGTTCTCCGACGCGGGCATGCTCGCCGCCGAGATGCCCAACGCTCGTCTGATCGAAGCCAACTCGATCGTCGAGCTGCGCGTCAGGCCTGACCGCCTGCTGGGTGAAATCGCGGCGTTTCTGGACGACGTTTGGGAGGCGCCGCGCCAGCAGGCCAAGCGCGCTGCCAAGCGCCGGCGCGCGTCTACTTCAGGGTGATCAGTTGCAGTTGTGGGTCGCCCACGACTGTGATTACGCCAAAGATCGAGCCACTGGTTTGCCCGCTGCCCGTCCCCGCGGACGCGAGTGCTCCGGCGACGCCTTCTTCAAAGACCATCTCCGACGGGCTCAGTCCGTTTTTGAGGCCGTTTCGCCAGGTTGCTTCCAGGGTGCCGAATGCAGGTATTTCGACCGGGATTTGCGGGATCACCACGTTGATGTTCACACACCCTGCGGGCACTTCGGTAAAGCTCGTCGAGGTGGGGTAGCACCTGGTGTTTTCTTCGCGCCCGCTGCACGTGGACGGTTCTTCCGTGGTCGTTTCGTCTTCTCCGGGCCCACATTCGCCATAGGACGCTACACCCAGCCTCATGCGAGAAACCTCTGCCTGGGAAGCAGACCGGCCATGCACGAATTCGGCTTTCCACGGCAAGGTGCTGGCTCGGCGGAGAACGCGGGACGGTAGCTCTATGGTTTCCCGCCCAGCGCAATCTTCCAGCGTGTGCCGTCCCGCCACGCGTTCAGTCGCGCTGCAGACGGACGCTTCTGTCAGTTCGGCGCGTAGCGGTGGTTCGGCGGTGGCGAACACGCTGAGGTTCCTATTGCCTGTTTCGGTTTCATAAGGAGAGAGCACCGCGGGCGCCGTG
>CAJCIJ010000331.1 GCA_903970315.1 Actinomycetota bacterium | reverse complement strand
GGCTGTATCCCCGCCGGTACACCTGGCCGGCGCGAGGCTCGCGGCCGGCCATGAGTTTGACTATGTCTACGTTCTGGGCGGGGGTGCGGTCGCCCGGCTGGACAGCCCGCGCCGGCCCGGTGGCGATCGCGGGGGGATGCGGGATGGCGCGGGCCTACCCGACCATGCGGCATGGGCCGAGCTCGTGGACGGCCGCCGGCTGTACGTAGCGCTTACCCGGGCGCGCAAGCGTGTGACTGTGCTTGGCATCGCCGGCGCCGACAGCCCGGGCCGGCTTGTCCCGCCCGGAATCGAGCGGGCATGCCAGGCGTCTGGGGGCGAGTGGGAGCACCCCCCTGCCGAGAGCCTCGGGGAGTCCGACGCATTGCATGCGGCCCTGCGCGTGCAGCGCGAACGGGTGCTCGCAGACGTGCGACTGATCGGCGGTCGCCTGGGGGAGCTGCGGCTGGACACCGACCGCGACATCGCCACAGGCGTCGTGCGCTACCTGGAGCTCGTCAAGCTTGCGGCGCTGGCCGAGCGTCCCCGCGAGCAGACACTCTCAGAGGCGCTTGGAGAGGTCAATGCCCGCCTGCTGGGCGCGGTCACGCCGCTTGAGCGCGAGCTCTTTGCAGCGTCAGACCTGGATGAGTCGCTGACGACGGTCCAGCCCGGCCGAGACATCGCCCCGGCGGGGAGCGACGGCGAGGACCCGCGCCTGGCAGCCCTGCTGCCGCGCCGCGGCGAGGGCATTTTGCTTTCGGCCTCCGATATCGAGACCTACCGCGCGTGTCCGCTGCGTTACAAGTACGCCCGGGTGCTTCGCATCCCAAGCGATCCCACGCCCCAGCAGCGCTTCGGGATCATGGTCCACAAGGTTCTGGAGCGCTATCACGCCGGCTTGGACTCGGGTACCGCCAAGACCAGCGATGAGCCGACAGCGGCCGGCGCGCGGCCGCTGTCGGTCCTGATGGGACTGCTTGACTCCGGGTGGCGGCGCGCGGGCTTCGGAGCCACTGACGGGGAGGTCGCGCTGTTGGCCAAGGCGCGCGAGGCGCTGACGACCTACCACCAGCAGCTGGCCGATCAGCCCGGCGAGCCGGTCTGGTTTGAGCGCCAGTTCAGCTTCGCCGTGGGCCCGCACGTCGTGCGAGGGCGGGTCGATCGCGTCGACAGGCTTCCCGACGGCGACTACGAACTGATCGACTACAAGACCGGGTATCCCAAGGCACAGGCCGAGCTGGAGACAGACATCCAGCTATCGCTTTACGCGCTGGCCGCCGAGCGCGCATGGAACGTTCGCGCCACGCGGCAGGCCTACTACTACGTGCTCGACAACCGCAAGGTGTCGCTGACCGACTCCGGCGCCGCCAGCCGCCGGCAGCTGATCACCGATGCGATCGGCGAGGTGGGCGCGGGCGTTGCGGCAATGCGCCTGGACCCCACGCCTTCCTTTGCGGCCTGCTCGCACTGTGACTATCTGAACATCTGCCCCGCAGCGGAGGCCTAGCGGACTCATTGGCCCGGCGCCCGCCGTCACGGGCCGCGGCTGAAACGGGTTTAGGTCTCGCCGGCCCCGCGCTGGCGCAGAAACCGCTGAAACTCTCGCGCCAGCAGGTCCCCCGAAGGCAGATCCTCGGAATCCAGTGGGTCGTCCTCGCCGTCCGATGCCTGCTGGAGACGATCGACGAACGCCTGGATATCGGGGTCGCTCTGCACGGCCAGGCCGACCTGACGCTCATAGTCCGACGCGGCGCGCTCAAGCGTGGAGGCGTCCACCGAAACCCCCACCAGGCCCTCGAGCTTACGCAGCAGCGCCAGCGCGGCCTTCGGGTTGGGCGCGGCGGCCACGTAGTGCGGCACGCTTGCCCAGAGGCTGACCGACGGTACGCCGGCCTGGGCACAGGCGCTGTGAACCACGCCCACGATCCCCGTCGGCCCCTCGTAGCTTGAGCCCTTGAGCCCGAGACGGTCCACGAGTGTGTCGTCGGAGGCCAGCCCGGTCATGGGTACGGGCCGTGTGTGTGGGATCTCGGCAAGCAGGGCACCCACGGTGACGACCATCTGCACTCCCAGGGCCTCCACCAGCTCGACGATCAGGGCGCTGAAGGACGGCCAGCGCAGCGATGGCTCCGGGCCGGACATGAGCACCAGGTCGCGCGGCGCGCGCGGAACGGGTGCGGCGAAGAACTCGACCGACGGCCACTGCACCTGCCGGGTCACGCCCTCGACCAGCTTGATCTGAGGTCGCGTCGCCTGATAGTCAAAGAACTCCTCGGCGTCGGTCCACGCAAAGCGCTTGCCCTCCAGTGCGGAGTTGAAGAACGACACCGCCGCCGTGGCGGCCTCACCGGCGTCGTTCCAGCCCTTAAAGGCGCACAGCAGTGCGGGCGCGCGCAGGCCTGTCGGGCGGTGATCCCAGGTCAACGGCTTCATGGGGCTCACCGTACCTCATGACCAGCTGCCGCCAGCGTGCCTGCCGCAAGCGGGTCCGACACGGGGCCTGGATGGCGCAAGCCCTAGGGTGCGGCGGTTGGCTGGGGCGCCGGCGCCGAACCGGCGGCTGCGTCTACGCCGGATGCCGCGGCGGCGGTCTGCACGGCCGCGGATGCGGGCTGCCACTGCGGCTGGGCGGCAGGGACGTCGGTAGCGGTGGCGGTGGCTGCGACCGGCGTTTGCAACACGCCACCGGCTGCGTTGGTCTCGCCGGTGATGCCGCCCTTGAACTCCCGGAGCCCCGTCCCCAGCGAGCGGCCGATTTCGGGCAGGCGCTTGGCGCCGAATACGAGCAACAGGACTGCCACCAGCGCGATGATGTGAGTGGGGTTGTCGAGGCCCATGCACTCCTAAGATTAGCTTGCTTTGGGTCAGCTGTGGCCGGGGCTGTCCGGTCGTGCGCCCGGCTTGCCGCCGTCGACTTGCGCGGACGGCGACTGCTGCCGCAGCACGTCACGGACGAGCTGCAGTGCGACGGCCACCAGAAGGACA
The DNA here is from genome assembly GCA_903970315.1 of Actinomycetota bacterium. Taxonomy (GTDB): domain Bacteria; phylum Actinomycetota; class Thermoleophilia; order Solirubrobacterales; family Solirubrobacteraceae; genus Palsa-744. The sequence continues at coordinate 1,324 of CAJCIJ010000331.1, read as the reverse complement.
GCGAAGGCCAGTCTCAGTGCCTGCGCAGAGAGCGCATTTGCCAGCACGACACCGACGGCGACTCCGGTCAGGGCGAACGCGCCGGCAAGCACAGCCTCGCGCCGGCGCACGTTGCCGTGGCGATCGTGGCTGTAGGCCCCCACAATGGCGACGGGGACGATCGCCAGCAGAGATGTGGCCTCGGCCTGCGTCTGAGTCAGGCCCACGAAGATCACCAGGCCAGGGACGAACAGCACCCCGCCGCCCACGCCCATGAGGCCGGCGATGATGCCGCCGGCCACCCCGATGGCGATCGCCCCGATCACTGCAACACGAGCTCCACGGCGGCCGCCACGAGCACGGCCGAGAAAATCAAACCCAGCGTGCGATGTGGCAGCCGCCGCGCCAGCCAGGATCCGAGCATCACGCCCCCGACCGCGGGCACACCGACAAGCAGGCCGTCGGCCACGTGCACGTTTCCATAGATGCCCTGGATGGCTGCGGCAAAGCCGGCGATGAGCGCGATGGCCATCAGCGACGTGCCGGCGGCTTCCAGCTGCGTATAGCCCAGCCAGAGCACGAGCAGGGGCACAAGCACCGAGCCGCCGCCGACGCCGAAGATCCCGCTGAAGAAGCCCGCTGCGGTTCCGGCTACGGCCAGTCGCAGTAGCCGGTCGCGGGCAATTGGCGCCTGTGGCGGACGGTCGGATGCCGCGTCTGACGGCAGCTGGAACGGGGTCGCCACGTAGGCGCCATACTAGTGTTCGTGCCGTACACCGCAACGATGGCGCAGGCGCTTGCGCCGTTGCGGGCGGATCCTGGCAGCGCGGCGGTGTTGCTCGACGTGGACGGCACGTTGGCGCCGATCGTGCAGCGCTCCGAGGAGGCGTCGGTGCCGGAGGCGACACGCACGATCCTGATCGAACTGACCACGCGCTACGGTCTCGTGGCGTGCATCAGCGGTCGCCGCGCTCAGGAAGCGCGCCAGATCGTGGCGATCGGCAGCATCGCCTACGTGGGCAACCACGGCGCTGAACTGCTTGCGCCAGGGTCCACCGAGCCGCGGACCCTGGATCACGCCCTGGACGGCTGGGTCCAGCGCGTGGGCTCCTTTTCCAGCGAGGCACTCGCCGGGCCGCTGCGGGGCATGGGTGTGCGCTACGAGGACAAGGGGGCGGTGGCGGGCTTTCATTGGCGCGGGGTGCGTGACGAGGGCGCCGCCGAAGAGGCTCTGAAGCTGGTTGCAGAGGGCGCCCAAGAGCAGGGCCTGACGCTTTACTGGGGACGCAAGGTGCTCGAGGTGAGGGCTCCCGTGGCGCTGCACAAAGGCCTCGGCGTGTCGGCG
>CAJCIJ010000330.1 GCA_903970315.1 Actinomycetota bacterium | reverse complement strand
GACGCGCACACCTCGGCCAGGAAGTCGTTGCCCTCCGGGGCATCCTCATCCAGCGGCTCAGCCCCACGGGGGCCGTAATAGCCGATCGCCGAGGCCGACACCAGCAGCTTCGGTTGCGCGCCCGGCTGCACCGCAATCGCAGCGCGGATGCCATCCACCAGGTGCCGCGTCCCCAGCACGCGACTGTCGGTGATCTCCGTCTTTGCCTTCCCCGTCCAGCGTTGGGCGATCGGGGCGCCCGCCAGATGGATGATCGCGTCGCGTCCGATCAGGGCCGCCACCGGCGCCGATTCGGCGATCGGGTCCCAACGCACGACCTCCACCTGTGCCCCCTGCCCTTGGCCCGTCGCTGCCTGCCCGCCGCCGCCCAGCGCAGTCCCGTCGAAGTGGCTGCGTGCCTGGCCGGGGTTACGCGACAGCACCGTCACCTCGGCGCCGCGCGCCGTCAGCGCCGCCACCAGGTGGGGGCCAATCAGCCCCGTTGCGCCCGTAACCGTTACGCGCATCCGTGCCGCCCCCGCATAGGGCGGGTCACCGCGCGCCGTCCAGGTGCCCGTCGGCCGTCAGCGCACCCATGCCGTGGGCCGCGGTCATAGGCGCGTCACCGGCAGCAAACCCGACCCCCTGTCCTGCCAGCGCCGTTCCGTCCAAGCGTGCCTCCTCGGCCACCGCCTCTGCCACGGCCGGAGCCACGTCGCGGTTGAACACCGAGGGGATGATGTAGTCCTCACGTAACTCCTCGTCAGGCACGATATCGGCGATTGCGCGCGCCGCCGCCATTTTCATGGCCTCGGTGATCCTCGGGGCACGGACGTCCAAGGCGCCACGGAAGATGCCCGGGAAGCAGAGCACGTTGTTGATCTGGTTGGGGTAGTCCGAGCGGCCTGTCGCCATGATGCGGACATACGGGCCCGCCTCCTCGGGGTCCACCTCCGGGTTTGGGTTGGCCATCGCAAAGACCATCGCGTCGTCGTTCATCCGCGCCAGGGCCTCTGCCGGGACCGCCCGGGCGCCGGAAACGCCGATCAGCAGGTCCGCGCCGTCGATCACGTCTGCCGGCGCTCCCTGGAGGCACTCCGGGTTGGTGACCTCCGCAAACCACCGCTTCACCGAAGTCATCGAGCCGTCGAGGTAGTCCGCGCGGTTGACGTGTACTGCGCCCTGGGAATCAGCGCCGACAATCTGGGACACCCCCGCCTCAAGCATGATCTTGGTCACAGCAATTCCTGCCGCGCCCAGACCCACGATGAGCACTCGGAGGTCCTCGAGATTGCGCCCCGTCAGCTTGGTCGCGTTCAGCAGCGCCGCCATCACCACCACCGCAGTGCCGTGCTGGTCGTCGTGGAAGACCGGGATGTCCAGCTCCTCCTGGAGGCGCTCCTCGATCTCAAAGCAGCGCGGCGCCGAGATGTCCTCAAGGTTGATGCCTCCAAAGGCCGGAGCGATGCGCTTGACCGTCTCCACAATCTCGTCCGTGTCGCGGGTTGCAAGGCAGATCGGGAACGCATCCACGCCCGCGAACTCCTTGAAAAGGCATGCCTTGCCCTCCATCACCGGCATCGCCGCCTCCGGGCCCAGGTCTCCCAGGCCCAGCACCGCAGTGCCGTCGGAGACCACCGCCACCGTGTTGCGCTTGATCGTGTACTGAAACGCCTTGGCCGGATCCTCGGCGATCGCCAGGCACACGCGCGCCACCCCCGGCGTGTAAACCATGGACAGGTCGTCGCGCGAGGTCAGCGGGTGCTTGTTGTGCTGCTCGATCTTGCCCCCAACGTGGAGCAAAAAGGTGCGATCCGTGGTGTCGATCACCTCCACGCCCGGGACCGCATCCATCGCCGCCAGAATCTCGGTCCAGTGGTCCTTGCCCGCCGCGTCGACCATCAGGTCTCGCAGGCTCCCCTCCGGCAGCGACTGCACCAGGTCGATCGCGTCAACCACGCCCCCCGCCTGGCCCACGGCCGCCGTCAGTGCCGCCAGCGTGCCGTGGCCGTCGTCCACTCGGGCGCGGATCATCAGTCGATATTGGGCGCTGGGAGTAAGGCTCACCATCAGCACTCTAAAGTGCCCGAGCTAGTGGTGGTGAGCGACACCGGGCAGCTATCCCAAGCCGACGCCCCACCGGGGCTGTTTCTGATCGACGGCCCCAGCCTCGTCTACCGCGCCTTCTTCGCCCTCCCCGAGTCCATCGCCACGTCGCGCGGAGTCCCCACCAACGCGATCTTCGGCTTCGCCTCGATGCTCGTCAAGATCGTCACCGAGTACGGCATGCTCCCCACCGTCGTGGCGTGGGACGCCGGCAGCTCCGGGCGCTCCGAGATCTTCGCCGACTACAAGGCCGGACGCCGCTCGCGCCCGGAACTGCTCAAGGAACAGTGGCCCGCCATGGAGCGCATCGTCGATGCCTTCGGCTATCGCAACGTGCGCCTTTCCGGCTTTGAGGCCGACGACGTCATCGCCTCCGTCGCCGAGCAGGCGCGGCAGGCCACGCCGCCAATCTCAGTGATGATCGTGACCGGCGACCGCGACGCCTTCCAGCTCATCGACCCCCAGGGCGTCGTGAAGGTGATGGCGACTGCGCGTGGGATCACCGACACCAAGATCTATGACCGCGATGCCGTGATCGCCCGCTACGGGATCCCGCCCGAGCTGATCCCCGACTACTACGGCCTCAAGGGCGATACCTCCGACAACATCCCCGGCGTGCCCGGCATCGGCGAGAAGACCGCCAGCGAGCTCATCTCCCGCTTTGGGTCCCTTGAGTCCGTGCTTGACCACGTCGACGACATCTCCGGCGCCAAGCGCAAGCAGAGCCTCGTCGAGCACGCCCAGGACGCACGGATGTCCAAGCAGCTGGCCACCATGCAACGCGACCTGACGTTGGATGTCGACGTCAGCGCCGTCGTCGCCGGGGAGCCCGACCGCTCCGGCCTGCTTGAGATCTTCCGTGAGTACGAGCTGCGCGCGCCCATGGCGCGCCTGGAAGAGGCTCTCGGGGCGGCCGCCTCCGGTCCCTCCGCCGCGCCCGCCCCCGTCAGCGGGGACGGGGCCGCGCCGGGGGGCCTCCCTATGGGCGGCAGCGCGCGCACTCAGGCCGGAACCGTCGCCGACATTGCCCGACTGCCCGCCGGCGAGGTCGCCGTGGTCGTTCGGCCCGCCGCAGTGCCCGACGGCGCCCTGTTCGGGGACGGCCCCGCGTGGCGCTTCGCGGTGGCCTGCGGGTCCAGCGAGGCGGGGGAGGGGGCCGCAGAGGCCGCCAATGGGGTGTCGGAGGGCGGGGACAGTGTGCTCTCAAAAGACGTGGCACGCGCGCGCGCGC
>CAJCIJ010000329.1 GCA_903970315.1 Actinomycetota bacterium | reverse complement strand
CCCCGCTGCCGCACGCAATCGAGGTGCAGCTGACTTGTCCCGCCGCTGTCGCCGCGACAGCGACGCTGGCGGTCGTCTCCGAAGGAGGCCGAGCGGCCTCCTTCAGCGGCGAGGTGGTCGTGGCAGACCCCGCCCTGTGGTGGCCTCACACCCACGGCCAGCCGGCGCTCTATGACGTAAGCGTGCGCCTCGCTACCGATGCGGGGCAGCTGAGCGTCGATGCCGGGCGCGTCGGCTTTCGCACGCTCGCCAGTGGACCGCAGCCGGGGCACAACGTGACCGGAGACGGGCTCAGCCTCCACATAAACGGTGTGCACATATTCGCCCGCGGCGCGCTCTGGACGCCCCTTGACCTGGTGGGGCTGTCACCGAACCACGCACGCCTGAGGGACGCGCTGGTCCAGGCGCGCGACGCCGGCATGAACATGATCCGCATCCCCGGCACCGGCGCGTATGAGACACCGGCCTTCCACGATCTCTGCGACGAGCTGGGAATACTCGTATGGCAGGACTTTATGTTCGCCAACATGGACTACCCCATCAGCGACGAGCACTTCCGCCAGTCGGTCAGGCGCGAGGCCACCCAGGTGCTCCAAGAGCTTGCCGGCCGGCCGAGCCTGGCCGTGCTGTGTGGCAACAGCGAGGTAGAGCAGCAGGCGTCGATGCTCGGCCTGGACCCCGCGCTTGGCAGAGGCGAGCTATTCGACGAGCTGTTGCCCTCCCTGCTCGCAGACAGCGGCGCCGATGCCGCCTATGTCCCGTCGGCGCCCTGCGGCGACGTACTGCCGTTTCGCACCAACGCCGGCATCGCCAACTACTTCGGCGTGGGTGGATACCGGCGACCACTCGACGACGCCCGGCGTGCCGAGGTTCGCTTTGCCTCGGAGTGCCTGGCGATCTCGAACGTGCCCGAGGCAGCCACGGTGCGCGCCGACCACGGCGACCGCCCCGCGGCCGAGATCCTGGCCGACCCCAGCTGGAAGCGCGGCGTGCCCCACGACGTGGGCACAGACTGGGATTTTGAGGACGTGCGCGACCACTACCTGGCATCGCTGTACGGCGTGGACGGTGCGCACCTGCGTGACACCGATCCCGAGCGCTACCTGACCCTCTCTCGCGAAGTCAGCGGCGAGATCATGGCGGCGGTCTTCGGCGAGTGGCGCCGCGCCCAGTCGCAGTGTGGTGGTGGTCTGGTGCTCTGGCTCACCGACGTCCTCCCCGGCGCCGGATGGGGTTTGGTCGATCACCTCGGTGAGCCCAAGGCCGCCTGGCACCACCTCCGCCGCGTGTGGGCTCCCGTTGCGGTTTGGACGACCGACGAGGGGCTCAACGGTGTGCTTGCGCACGTGGCAAACGACGGCCCCACGGCGATCCACGCGCGCCTGCGCGTGGCCCTTTACAGCGACTTCCAGCTGCGCGTCGGAGACGCCGAGGAGACCCTCGATATCCCCGCGCACGGCTCGTGCCACCGTGACCTTGAGGCCATGCTGGGTCGCTTCGTCGACGCCGCCTTTGCCTACCGCTTTGGCCCGCCCGCCCAGAATCTGATCGTGGTCACTCTCCAACAGGACGCCGCCGAAGGCGGTGAGCTGCTTTCCCAAGCCTTTCATTTCCCAGTCGGCAGGCCCGCCGGCCAGGAGCCCCTCGACAGCATGGGCCTGTCGGCCACCGTCGCAGCGCTCCCGGACGGCGCGGCCGCGCTGACTGTCGGCTCGCGGCGGCTGGCATACGGCGTGCGCGTCGAGGTACCCGGCTTCGTCGCCGACGACGACGCGTTCTGTGTGGAGCCGGGCGGCGAGCGTACGATCACGCTGCGGCCGCGTGGGCGTCGCACCGCCGGGGAGCCCGCGACGGGCCGCGAACCCGGAGCGACCGGGGGGCCTGGGCCCACAGGAGGGCTTGAGCTGGCCGGAAAACTCACAGCCACAAACCTCGCCGGGGTCGTCCCTGTGGTAAACGCGGTACCCGTTGCCCCGGCGGCTACCCTCGAGGGGGCTGATCTCCGATGACCCCCGCCGCCGCACCGCCCACGCCGTTTTACATTCAGGGCGCCGGAGATCCGATCTTCGCGATCTACCACGCCCCGGCCGGCGGGGAGCCGACGGCCGGCGTCCTCATGTGCCCGCCGTTTGGTTGGGAGGACATGTGCTCATACCGCAGTCGTCGCGTATGGGCTCAGCAGCTGGCCGATCTTGGCTTCGGAGTGCTGCGCATCGACTTCCCGGGCAGTGGCGACAGCGGCGGCAGCGCCCGCGACCCGGACCTCGTGCAAGCGTGGACCGACGCGGTCACAACAAGCGCACGTTGGCTGGCGGCCGACAGAGGCTGCGCAAGGATCGTCGCCGTCGGTATAGGCATCGGTGGGTTGATCGCCTACCGCGCGGCGGCGCTCGGCGCACCAGTTGACGATCTGGTCCTTTGGGCGACGTCGGCCCGCGGCCGCACGCACACACGCGAGCTGCGCGCGTTTGCCGGGATGGAAGGCGGTGGACCCGTCGGCGACCTGCACGCGGGTGCCGGCGACGCGACTGCACGTGGGGTCGACATGGCTGCAGGCGGCGTCGACATGCCAGAGGGCTCGCTGGCGGCGGCCGGTTATCTGCTGAGCGCGCAGACGCTGGCAGACCTGGAGGCAATCGATACCACCGAGCTTGCCCTGCCGCAGGCGGCGTCGCGGCGCGTGCTTCTGGTGGGGCGCGATGGCCGCTCGGTCGATGAACGTCTGAAGCTCGCCCTGGAACAGTCAGGCTCGCAGGTGGACGTGGCACCCGGCAGGGGTTACGAACGGATGGTGATGCTCGAGCCGCAGGACTCCGTGCCCGCCCAGTCCGTCTTTGACGACGTGGCCTCCTGGCTTGCGCAGGTCAGCCAAGCGGCCGATGCGAGCTCGGTGCGACGACCGGGGGAGGGACCCGCGCAGACGCCCTCGGCGGTGTTCTCGGAAGGCGACGGCAACTCCTGGCGCGAGACACCATTCGGCCTGACTCACCCCCTGGGAGACCCCTTTGGCGTGCTGGTGGAGCCGCTGGAGCGGGCCGCCGACTTTTGCATCGTCTGGCTGAACGCCGGCCCCCAGAGGCGTACAGGGCCAAACCGCATGTGGGTCGAGGCATCGCGTCGCTGGGCCGCTCGCGGTGTGGCCAGCGTGCGCATGGACATGGCCGCTATCGGCGACGCCGAGGGCGACCCCGCGCCGCTGGCCGACTCGCGCTCGTTCTACGTGCCGGAGTACGTCGCCCAGGTCCGCGACGTGCTTGACGCGCTGCAAGCGCGCGGGGTCTCGGACCGGTTCGTGCTTGCCGGCCTGTGCGCCGGCGGATATTGGGCACTGCAAGCGACGTTGGGCGACCGCCGTGTGGCCGCCGCTGTGCTGCTCAATCCAGGTGCCCTGGTCTACGACGGCGGGCTGTCGCTGGCCGTTCGCGAGACGCGCACGCTGGCGCAAAAAGCACTGCGACTGTCGACCTGGAGGCGGGTGGTCGAGGGCAAGACGACGGTCTCGGCACACTTTCGCACCGCGCGGGTGCTTGCTGCCGGGGGGCGGCGCAAAGCCGCCGAGCTGCCGTCACGCCTGAAGCGCCGGCGTGCAGGGTCCTCCGACGATGAGCTTGACCGCGACCTTGATCGGCTTGACCGTGAGGACCGGCCGCTGACGATGGTCTTTGCCGGCGAAGAGCCACTGTACGCGCGGCTGGTACGCGACGGCCTGCCCGATCGACTGGAGCGCTGGCCGAGGATCTCGCTGACGCACATCGAGTTGCCGGCCGACGTCCACACGCTGCGGCCGCTGTGGGTGCAGCAGCGAGTGCACGCGCTCCTGGATGCAGCAGTCGGCGAGCAGGCGGCGCGGTGGCGGCCGGACCCAGTGCCAGCCGCGTGAGCCGCGACCTATACGTCTCGGCGTACGAGCCTCAGCTCGGCAGCGGCCGCGCCTTGCGTACATACACATGCATCAAGGCGCTGGCAATGCTCGGCCCCGTGGACCTGGCGTACGTTTCGCTCAGTGGCCAGGAGCCGGCTCCGGAGTACGCCGCCATCGATGGCCTTCAATTTCACCCCATCAACCCTTCGCGCGGTTTGCGCAGGGCAGCCAGCTACGCGGCCTCCCGAGCCCGGGGTGTCCCCGACGCCACCGCACGGGCCATCAGCCCTGAGCTGATCTCGCAAGCCGAGCGGATGGCATCAGAGCCCGGCCTGGGACGAGTGGTCGTGGGCGATCCGAGCGCCGCTTCGGCTCTGTTGCGCACCGCCGGCCGCCGGCCGGTGACCTACAACGCGCACAACGTAGGGCCCATCAACTTCGGCCTGTCCGAGCCGCTGCGGAGACCCACGCGGGCCCTGGCCAACGCGTACGAACGACGACTGTTGGGGGCGGCATCCGAGTCATGGATGGTCTCAAGGCACGACATGCACCAGGCACAGCAGCTGGTGCCCGGGGCCCGTCTGCGCTACGTGCCAAACGTCGTCGACGTCGCCGCAATCTCCCCAGTGGACGGGCTTGGCCCGCCACCACATCGCCTACTGATGGTCGCCGACTTCGACTATGAGCCAAACCGCAAAGGCCGCGAGTGGCTGGTCACCGAGATCATGCCCCTGGTGTGGCGCGACATACCCGACGCCCGATTGGCGCTGGCGGGCCGTGAATCCGGTCAGTGGCGCGCCTCGGACTCGCGCATCGACATTCTTGGCTTCGTCGCCGACCTGCATGCCGCCTACGCGCAGGCTGGATGCGTGGTCGTACCGATCACCACCGGAGGCGGGACGCCCCTGAAGTTCGTCGAGGCGCTGGCCCACGGGGTGCCTGTGGTCGCAACCGGTTTCGCGGCTCGCGGCCTGGATGTGGTTGCGGGCGAGCACTACATCGGCAGCGACGACGCCGGCTCGTTCGCGGATGCAATCGTGCGCGTGCTGCGAGACGGCGCGCCTGAGCTGGCCGCAGCGGGCCGCAGGCTGACCGAGGAGCATTATTCGGTGGCAGCACTTGCGCAGCTGATCGCGGCATGACCGAGCGTGGTCTCGACGAGCTGCGCGCGGCGCTCGCGCGGCGATACCGGCGTGTGGCGGTAAGCCATGAGTGGCTGACGATCCCGGGCGGTTCCGAGAAGGTGGTCGCGGCGATCCTGGAACTGCTGCCGCACGCGGAGCTGTTCACCTCGGTCTATGACCCGGCGCCGTGGCCGGCTGTGATCACCGACCGGCCCGTGCACGCCTCCTGGCTTGACCGGGTACCGGGCGCCAGGACCCACTACACCAGGCTGCTGCCCTTCATGGACTCGGCTTTCCGGCGGTTTGACCTGCGCGGATTTGACCTCGTGGTCTCCTCCAACCACGCGTGCGCCAAGAACGTCCGCGTGCCCGAGGGGGCGCGTCATGTCTGTTACTGCCACACGCCCATGCGCTACGTCTGGGATCCCGGATTTCTGGAGAACGAGAGTATCGGGCCGCTTGGGCTGCTGGCTTTCCGCGCGGCGCTGCCGCGCCTGCGCCGCACCGATCTACGCGGCGCGGCGGGCGTCGATGACTTTGTCGCCAACTCCACCGTGGTGGCGCAGCGGATTGCCGACTACTACGACCGGTCTGCCGTGGTCGTCCACCCTCCCGTCGATGTCGATCGCTTCCTGAGCCCGACCGCACCGACCACCCCGCTCATCGACCGGACGAACGCTCCCTACCTGGCTTTCGGGCGCGTGGTCCCCTACAAACGGATCGACCTTGCAGTGCGCGCCTGCGAGCGGCTTGGCAGGTCCCTGATCGTGGCGGGCGACGGTCGCGGTCTTGATCACGTCAGGTCCCTGGCTGGGAGCCACACGACGATCCTGGGCCGAGTCGCCGACGAGGACGTCGGCGCTCTGTTCGCGACGTGCCGCGCGTTGCTCCTGCCGGGCGAGGAGGACTTTGGCATCGTGCCCGTCGAGGCCCAGGCGGCGGAACTGCCCGTGATCGCAAACGCCCGCGGGGGCGTGCGGGATTCGGTCTCAGATGGGCAGACGGGCGTGCTCTACGACGACCCCACCGAGGCCGGCCTTTGTGCAGCGATAGAGCGGTTTGAGGCGCTTTCCTTCACCGGCCAGACCCTCCGCGCCAACGCGCAGCGCTTTGCTCCGCAGCGTTTTCATGAGGCGTTCGCCTCCGTGCTGCTGGGCTGAACGCCCTTCGCGGGCATCACCCGCGGACATGCGTCCACGAGGCCCATCGACATTCACAGATAGGGGCCCCAGACCCGAATAGTTTCTTGCAAGGAGCTGGGATAGCGCAAGGAACAGAGGTTCCGCAGCAGAAGCGTCCATCCCGATAAAGGCACCCCCGCCGCGAGGCGGGTCCGCAAAGCCAAGGGTCTCGACAAGAGATAGCCCGGCTACCGAAGGAGCTAAGGACGGCATGAGACTATCCCCCGCGAGGGCTCGGCGAGGACTGATCGAGTTCACGACACTGTTTTGCACCGCATCTGCACTGCTGGCGTTCGCGCCGAGCGCCGAGGCGATCCGCTCGACCCACCGTGGCGCATCCAGCCACAGCCGCGACGGCGTGCCGCAACCGCTGCATCTGGCCTCACGCCGGGAGCTCAAAGCGGAACGCAGCTTCGTCACCAGCGCCAAGGCGCTGCACCGCTGCCTGGAGAGCCATCCGTCTTCATGCGGGCGCTCACGCTCTGGACTTCAGCGCGCCGGGCGCCACCTGGAGAAAGCCCAGCATCACCTCAACCACGTCGCGCTCTCAAGGGCCGGCGCGGCCCGCGTTGCCAGTGCAGCGCGGGCACCCGTCCTCACCGCGTCCGGCCAGCGACTCACATGGACCAGCACGGCACGCAGTGGTGCCTACGTGGGTGAGCGCACCGTCGCCGGGCAGGCACCTCAGGCAGAGGTCATCAATGGCACCTCGTTGACACCGCCACAGGTTCCGGGCACGACGGTCTCCTACCGGGTACGCGCCGCTGTCAGCGGGGCGGCTTGGTCAAACGAAGTGACCATCTCCTACCCGGCCGCCACGCAGGCCACCGAAACCGTGGCCCAGCTGGCGGCCCCCACCCTGACGGTGTCCGGGCAGAAGCTCGACTGGACCGCCGTAGCGGGCGTCAGCACCTACGTGCTCGTCACCAAGGCCCCCGGCGAAGCCGACCAGTACTCGGTCGTGGGCGGCACCTCGATAACCCCGCCCGCGGTAGCAGGCAAGACGGTCCACTACAGCGTTCGCACCGCCGTCGAAGGCAGCCCATGGGCGCTTGAAGTGGCAATCGCCTACCCGGCAGCAGGCGGGCCTTCGGCGAGCGAAGCCGCGAGCAGCCCAGCTGAACCGGCCGCCAGCCCGTTCATCAAGGGGATCGACACCAACCTGGGTGGGTGGGGCCCTGCCGCCACGCCGGAAATCGCCGGCGAGATGAACCAGCTGGGCGTCCACTGGGAGCGCGAGGACCTCTCGTGGGCCACGGTTGAGCCGGAACCCGGCGTATACCACTGGTCAGCCTTTGACGAAACCGTGGCGGCCGCCAAGGCCAACGGCATTACGCTCCTGCCGATCGTCGGCTATGCGCCATCCTGGACCTCCCCGGACAACGCCGCGGCCTATGCAGAATTCGTGGCTGCCGCGGTTGCGCGGTACGGCCCCGGGACAAGCGCGAACCTGCCGTGGTGGGAGCTGTGGAACGAGCCATACTTCGCCTACGCTTGGTCGAACAAGACTCCGGAACCCGAGGCCTACGCTCGGGACGCGCTCGCAGCGGCGCAGGCCGCCAAAGCAGTCGCACCGTCGGTCAAGCTGCTGCTGGCCGCCGACTACCAGAACTCGCCGCAAGCCGGCGGTTCGACCCCTTGGCAGACGAGTTGGATCGATGACATGTTCGCCGCCGCGCCCACCCTGGGCCAGTGGGTGGACGGGATCTCGGTTCACCCATACGGGGACAACCCCGAAGTGCCGCTGGCCCAACCGGGCGGTTGGACAGATTCCGCCGGCGACTGGGCCTTCCAACGGATCGACACAATTCGGGAAAAGTTCCTCGCACACGGCGTCAACCTGCCGTTCTGGATCACCGAGGAGGGTTGGTCGACGTGGGAAGTCAGCGAAGCCGAACAGGCCTCGGGCTACGCAAGCCTTATCAAGCAGGTTGCCGCACGCCCGTGGGTGCGCGCGCTGTTCCCCTACTGTCTGCGCGAATTCAGTCCAGATCCCACCAACAACCAGTCAGGGTTTGGGCTGCTGAAGTTCGGCACGTGGCAGCCGAAGGCCGCCTTCTACACGCTGCAGGAAGGGCTCAAGACCCTGAGCTAAGTGCGCTGGAGACGAGCCTGGGCTGGCCGGGCCCCAGGCCGCTCGACCCGAGCCCCCGCGCAAGCTCAGGCGCATCGGTCCTCAACGCATGGACCGTGCCGCCAACCATCGCCAGCACCAGCACGATAAAGGCTATTTCGTAGAACAGGTAGTCATACAGGCCTTGGGCCATGAACCCTCCAAGGGCCGCGGCGAAGGCTGAGGCGCGCACCGTCCCCGAACCCCCCTTGCCGCGCGCGAGCACGAGCGCTGTGGGCCAGACGAAGAGCATCAGAAAGCCCGCAAGGCCCAGGAAGCCCGCATCAAGCCCGATTTGGATCGGCGTATCCTGGGCGTGGCCGAACGTCTGAAACAGTTCGTCGCTGCGCACGTAGCTCTTCAGGTAGTACGAAAAATTCGCGAAACCCAGGCCAAACGGGTTCTCTTCGAGGGCCCTCGCGCCTGCGTGTTGCAGGATCGACCGCTGCTTTTCCTCGGTCAACGAGCTGGTCGGCTCGGTGAGGCGCTGCTGAATGCTGACTATCGCGGAGTGCGGTGTGGCAAAGTACGCGCCCACCCCAACGATCAGCAACACGACAACCGCCTGGGCCACGATCGAGCCACGACGCACGTTGAGCGCTATCAGCAGCAGCCAACCCGCAGCAAGTGCCAGCAGTCCGCCACGTGAGCCCGAGATCGCTATGCCGGTAAGAACGAACACCAGCACCGCGCCGTAACGCCAAGCGCGCGAGAAGTTCCGCCGGTCCACTGCTATGAGCACCTCGCCGCTGGCCAGTACCGCGATCATCGCCGCGTATCCCGCATAGTTGGTGTAGTAACCGAAAAACGAGCTGGGATGACCAGCTAGAAAGGGAGCGCCGACCAGCACGTATACGCCGGCCTTCTGTGCGAACGCGAACGCCACAACGATCACTGCCGCAGCGCTGAGAATGTCCACCATGCGACGCGAAGCATCGCGTCGGTCGCGCGTCAGAGTGAGCGCTGCAGCGAGAACCAGCGTGCCTGCCAACCAGCGCACAGCCCCCCACACGGCCGAGATCTGACTGTGGGCGCCGATCGCTGCCACCAGGCTGCCGACGATCAGCAGGCCACACGCACTGCCCACCCAGACGGGGATCGCGCGGGTCTTGATCCGCCAGCCGATCACCACCGCCAGGCCGACCAGCAGAAGCTCGTCCGAGCCTGTCCCGTAGAAGTGGATCTCAAACGGGACCAGCGCAATCAGCACGACCAGACCGATGGCGGGCCGCAGCGCAGCAGCGATCATCGTTATGCCGGCCACCACGATCAGCAACGCCTTCAGCTGGTGCTGGACCGAGCCGAGCCTGCCGAGGGTGAGTCCGAGGGCCGCGGCCAACAGCACGCAAACCAGCGCGGTTAGGAGCGCCGCGTGCCTTCCGTCGGCGGCGGCAAGACGCGAGCGAGTCGCCATCGCCGTGAGCTTACCGGTGGCGACAGCGTCCAGTTAGGGGCAGTCGGGTGCTCCCCCGTGGCGCCCCAGCCAGGCCTGCAAGGAGGCGGTCAAAGGGGTTTGGGGACCGAGGCGCCAGCTAGTATCTCGCGCGCATGTCCTCCCCTCGAAACGGCCACGGGCTGACCGCGGTGCCCGAGGCGCACTGACCGCAGTGCCCGAGGGTTCCCAGGATAGGGGCACCGCGCGTGACGTGCCGGGCCTCGTGTACGCCCTTGGCGTGTTGCGCGAACGCTGGTGGGTGGTCCTGCTGTGCGCAATCGTCGCGCTGATCGCAGCGGCCGTCTACGTGGAGCGTCAGCCCAAGGAATACCAGGCCACAGCGAAGCTGCTGTTCACGACCAACTCGCTGCCCAGCCAGGTCGCCGGGGTGCAATCCAACCAGTCGCTGGATCCCGAAGGCGACAAGGCCACCGACGTGCAGCTGGTCACCACCACCACGGTGGCCGAACTGGTCATCAAGAAGCTCGATCTCCACGCGACTCCCAACGAGCTGCTCAGCAGCATTAGTGCCAGCAACCCGGAGAACGACTATGTGGTGGACGTCTCGGCCACCGAGCGTCATCCAAAACTCGCCGCCGAGATCGCCAATGCCTTCGTGGAAGAGTTTGTTGTCTACAGCCAACAGCAGAACCAGGCGCAGTTGATCAGCGGCGAGAAGCTGATCAACCAGCACTATGGGGAACTGCCGGCCAACGACACCACCGACCGAGCAAATCTCCGCGGGCTCTTCCAGAAGCTGCTGCTCTTGCAGGCCGTCGAGACCGCTGACGCGCAGGTCGTCGACGTGGCCACCACGCCGACATCGCCCAGCTCGCCCAAGAAGACCGAGACCGGTGCGGTAGCACTGGTGGCAGGCTTGTTGCTGGGTGTCGGCCTCGCGTTCCTGCTGAACCTGATCGACCGTCGCGTCAAGGAGTTGGAGGACTTCGAGGAGCTCTACGAGCTGTCCGCGCTTTCGAGCATCCCGCCAATCTCGCGCCGTTCCAACTCCCAGGAGCGCGAGATCGCGCTCGAGGCGTTCCGCATCCTCAGCAACGGCTTGGCGCTGCTGACAGACGCGGGCCGGGTCAGGACCGTGGTCGTCACGAGTGCCGTATCGGGCGAGGGCAAGACCACCATTGCGCTGGGTCTGGCACGCGCGGCGGCTGTTTCAGGCAAGCGCGTGATCTTGGTCGAGGCCGACCTGCGCCGGCCCAGTCTGGAGGCAAAGCTGGGGACGGATCGGTCGAGCACCGGCCTGACCTCGGTACTTCAGGAAGGTGCGGATCCGATTGCGGCGCTGCGCCCCGTGGCCGGTTCTCCGGGCCTTGAGGTGCTCTTCTGTGGCACGCCTCCAAGCACCGAGGCCAACCTTATGCAAGCCGACTCGCTTCCCGGCGTCTTTGCACGACTCACGGCGCACGCAGACCTGCTCGTCGTCGACTCGGCTCCATTGCTTCCGGTGGTGGACACACGCGTGCTGCTCGACAGGGTGCCCGTCGACGCGACCGTGATCGTGGCCCGTGCGGGGGTCACCACCCGCGACCAGATCCGCCGTGTCCGTGCCGTCTTCGATCAGCACCACATCGGCAGCGTCGGCCTGGTCGTAAACGCGCTTTCAAGCGTCTCCAGCTACTACTACGCCGATGACGAGTCCACTCCGTCCGGTCGCGACGGAGCGGCGGCGGGTGCCCCTACGGACTTCGTGGCCTAGCACAGCGTCCCATCGGCGCCATCGAGCGTCGGCTCTCCGGTCCCCCAGGGGACCTATTGGGACCCCGCGTCCTCTGCCGGCCCGCCGCCACCGCGAACGCGCAGCACGCCCCGCACCTCTGCAAGGTCCAAGGCCCCAACGGCAATCAGGCCTAAGGGATAGGCCACGGCGGCGAGCGCCAGAAGCGCTCCCAGGGGGAACGCCGCCACGCGCGCCAGCCACACCACGAGCGCCAGTGCCGCTGTCGCGATGACAATCCGGGCCAGGCGACCCCACGCGACGGTCATCTCCAGGCGTGCCCTGACTCGCCGCAGGGCCAGCGATATGACGGTGGCCTCGGTGACAAGAGTCACCCAGGCGGCCGCCAGGAATCCGTAACGGGGGATCAGCACCAGATTCAGCGCTGCGTTTACCACAACCCCTACGGCCGCGTAGCGGACAAAGTCTCGCTGTAGTTCCAGAATGACAGTCATATTGCCGGCCAGATAGCCCAGTGACGTCAAAACAAAGGCGCCTGCAAGGACCGGCAGGGCAGGCGCGGCGGCATCGTAACTGCGACCAAAGAGCAGGTGGATGATCGGGTGGGCGGCGATCAGCGTCACGACCAGGATTGGCATCGAGGCCATGGTGAGGTACTCGGCGGCACTCTGAAGCAGACGCCGGACGCGTGCGCGATCGGTCGAATATGCGGCCGCGATAAGTGGAAACAGGGTCGTCATCACCGAAATTGGAATGAACTGAATGCCTTCCAACACGCGGTAGTCGGCGCCGTATAACCCGGCGGCACGACGACCTGCCAATTGGAACACGAGAATCTGATCGAGCTTCACATAAACCGTCACGAGTAT
>CAJCIJ010000328.1 GCA_903970315.1 Actinomycetota bacterium | reverse complement strand
GGCGGGCGCAGCTTGGCCGCCAGGCGCGGGGCTCGGTGCGCCAGCACGCCTCTCTGTGCCGGGGGACCAAACGGCTCTCGGAGCTGACCATTAACGCTCGCGTATCCTCCGAGGCCTATGGTCGCCAATGACATGATCGCGGTCGACGGACGTGTCGAGCGCGTGCAGGACGGGGTGATCGAAGGCTGGGCATGGAACCCCGAGGATCCGACGGAACGCGTGACGCTGCGAGTGTTCGTCGACGGCGTCGAGACGGGCACCGCTGTCGCCGAGTTAGCGCGTCCGAGCCTGGCGGCTGCGGGCATCGGCGACGGTGCCCACGCATTCCAATTCGAGCTACCCCAGCGGGTGGCCGAGCGTGGGCGTCACCTGCTGCGGATTGCAGCCGGAGACGAGGCGCTGGCGCCCGCGAAGGGCTTCTCGGTGGGGGTGGCGGACGAGAACAGCGCATGGTCTGGCGTGTGGTTTGCCGTCGACCACCCCGACGCACCAACCACGGGGAGGCCCGCGACCGACGGGCGCGTCGAGCAGGTGCACGACGGTGTCGTGGAGGGGTGGGCGTGGAGCCCCGCGTGGCCGCACGAGCGAGTCGAGGTCCGCGTGATCCTCGACGGCGAAGCCGTAGGTACCACGGTCGCCGAGTTGGCGCGTCCGAGCCTGGCGGCCGCGGGCATCGGCGACGGTGCCCACGCATTCCAATTCGAGCTACCCGCTGGGCGCGCACATGCGGGCCGGCGCACCCTGCGCGTGGAGACGCCCGGCGGCGCTCTTGACCCCGCATCCGGTTTCACCAGCGAAGACGGCCGAAGCGACGGTCCCTGGTATGGCGCCACGTTCTCCGTGGGGCCGCTTGAGACGGTCGGAGCGCGAATCTTGGGCAACGGCGCCGTCCCCCGCGCCCCGACCAGCCCGGCTGACGCCGCTCCCGATGGCGTCGCCGTCGTCGGTGGAGGCGGATGGCTGTACGACGCACAGGTGCTCGCGGCGCTTTCCCCGAACGCGCGCGCGAGTACTGAAGCCAACATCGCGGTCCTGCTCGACGCTCTCGACCAGCTCGACAGCCGTGTCAGCGAGGGCAACGCGCGGCTACTGCCGGTTCTGCTGCCGATCAAGGAGCTCGTCTACCGCGAACAGCTACCCCAGCCCGCGCGCACCGCCACCGCGACGCGCCCAGGAGACCTGATCCTGCGCGGACTGTCCGACCATCAGACACTCGACGCCCTGGATCTGATGCCGGCTCTGCAAGCGGGCGCCGAACGCTACCCGGTGTTCTCTCCCACGACCGGCGTCATGACCGAGTGGGGTGTCTACAGCGCCTACCGTGCTGTCGTCAAGCGGGCGGCGATGATCCTTCCGGGAGTGCCGCCGCCGGTGGAGTTGGACGGCGGCGCCTTGCGCACCGCCCCCCCGCAACCGTGGCGCGGCCGGCTTGCGGTCGCCACCGAGTCCGGCCTTGTTCGGTGCCTGCCCGACCAGCTGCCCGACCCGCCCAGCGAGCCCGTGGTCGTGGCGCCCACCGGCGGGGCCAAGCATACGCCGCACGAGCACTTGGCACGGCTGAAGACCAACTTCGCCCGGGGCTGGGAGCAGCCGACCGACGAGAACCTCGGGCGCTGCCTATTTGTGGGTGACCCGGTCCACGAGATGCTCGCCGAGTGGACCGCACGCCACTTCCGCTTTACGGTCCTGATCGGCGCCGACTCGCCTGTGATCGACCTGACGGCGCTCGAGTGTCCCGACGTGATCGTCTACCTAGTCAACGAACGCGCACTGCTCATGACTCCGTCGGATCACGCTGGCGGCGATGACGGCACCGGGCATATTGCCCCCACGTAGAAGTAGCCGTCTGCGGAGAAGGCAACGTCATGCTCGGTGACGGTGACGGTGACGTCAGCCTCATCGAGCAGGTGCTCGGATCGGCGGGGCCGCTTTACGAAGCGCCAACCCCCGACCGCGGTGGGTTTGAGCCGTTGGTCGAGGCAGCATCTGCTTTCGGAGCCACCAGACGCTCGCACTCTGCGTCGGCCAGCTGCGCGCGCGCGGCCACCAGGTCGCGCCGCAGCTGGGCCTCCGTGTCGGCCGCGAGCGCGAGCCGGTGCTGCAGGCGCTCGATCTCGGCGCCTAGGGCGTCACGCGCGGCGCGACCTCGTTCGAGCCGGTCCACCAGCACGCGCTCAGATTCCCGGTGTGCAACCTCGAACTCGTGCACATGCACGCGGGCATTGGTGAGCTCTCGCTCACCGACAGCCACGGCTATCTCGGCGCGGACGCGCGCAAGCTCGATGTCGCCGCACCACCGTCGCAGGAAGCGTGCGCTTCCAAAGGAGCGCAAGACCGGCCCAAGCCGCGGGCTCGCCGCAAGACGGTCGTCGCTGACCAAGACGCCCAGCCCGTGCAGCCCTGGGATACGGTGCAGCTGCCAACGAAGGTCGGACTTGGCGATGAAGTCATCGATCGCGGCACACACGCCGTTGTGCGCCGAATGGTCGTGGATCGCGTTGCAAAGATGGTCATTGAAACCCGCGTGGCTCAGTTCGCCCTCGCCGGGCAAAATGCCCTTGCGCTCATACGGAAGCCTGTGCGCTGGCGGGACACTGTCGGGGTCGTAGTAAAGGTCACGGCTTCCGTACGGCCAGTCGACGTCGTGCAACCCGATCACCGGCGGCGGATGATCGGCCCTTAAGGCGGCGCGCTCCAGCAGACGCAGCTCGTGCACCACGGTGTAGTAGTTGTGGTCGCCGTCAATCCATGCAACGTCGACGCCCTGGACTCGGCCCAGTACATTGAGACTGCGGGCCTTGTGAAACACGAACCGACCCCGGTGCTCGGCGCGCCATGCAGTGACGTCCAACGCGGGACAGGGATCGATCGCGTGCACCGTCGCGTCGTGTGCGGCGGCCCAGTCCAGCAGCTTGGCCGTGAGCCCCCCCGCGGCGGCGCCCACCTCGATGACGCAGTGCGGCTGGACGGCGTCCATCACTGGCCGCAGCGCGGCCTCCCAGAAGGGATTCACGTCGCGACCGGAGGGGAGTCCGGCCCCGTGCGCAGCCCGCGCGGCGATCCCAGACGCGGCTCGGGGAAAGCCGCGCGGGCGATCCGGTCACACCACAGGCCGGCGCCGGAGATCCAGTTGTTGGGGTGGGCGAGCAGCAGCACCGGCGAAGCGTGCGACGAGAGGATGGCGCGCGCGTCAAGGCCGTCTCGCCAGCCGCCCTCGGCCTTGCTGCGGTCCGTCAGCCACACGGCGAGATCGTGCGATCGCATCGACGCGTTGGCGTCGAAGTCAAGACCGTACGCCCCCAGGTCCTGGTCACGGAGGAGCACGGCGTTGTTGACACCTGAGACGCGGGTGTCCCCGTGCGCGCAAGCGCTTCGGCAGGGGCCGAACAGAACCTCGAACGCGATCAACTCGCGCTTGAGCGTGCGCCTGGCGGCGTACAGCGCTCGCTCGGGATCCGACTCCCGGCCCGCGGCCCGATCGGCCAAAACCATCCTGCTCAGAGTCTCGTAGTGCAGGCCGACCTCGCCTCCCGCGGCGCGGAGCTCCTCGACCAGGCGCGTGCGCGCCGTGCGCCAGCGCAGATACCAGGTCGCGCGCACACCCAGCTCCTGCTCGATCGCCAGCATGCGTCGCGCAGCCGCAGGACACTGATCGACATCGTGGCGCAGGATCAGGACGCGGTCGCCGCGATCATCGTTCAGCCACTGCTCGAGTGTCACGATGTCGTAGCCCTCGGCGCCGGCATGCTCAAGCAGGGCCCGATACTCGCGCCAGCGGCCCGCCGAGCACGTGCGCGAGAGACGCGCGCGTGCTCGAGGTGGCGACGACGCGACGGGGGCAAGGTTTCTCACCCGGAACGCCTCGCCATGCGTCACATCGCCCATCACCGGCATTCTAGGTGCGGCAGGCGTCCTCGACGCTCGCCGGTGCCACGACGAGCCTTGAGTAGATCAACTACAAGAACCGCGACTCCTGCTCCCACACGTTGGCGTGGGTGAACGCCGCCGCGCTGGGCGCAATGTCCGGGCCACGGTTCAACAGCCCGCGCCACGGTCGGTGGCCCTGTCGAGCAGTGTCTCGCATCAGTGCGCCGCTCCCGGCCCGTGGACCCTGTCGTGACTCATCGGCAGCCAGTCATTTTCGGTTATCCGGCAGACACCGGCTGTTGTGAGCAGATGCCACGGAATCCCGGACGCGTCGGTCGGGAGCATCAGACGGTAGACGGCGCCCGCGGCAAGCATCTGGGTGGGAGTTGCAGCGAAGCGGGGGTTCAGGCGCCGGAGCCATATGGATGCCGGCATTTGGCCTCCGACGACAAGGTAGATCGCATGGCCTGGCGCGACCGTGATCGCGGTGGGACCCGACGGGCGCGGACAGTTGCGCATCCCGCGACGAACATCTCTGAACGGCTGGGCGCCGATACCCTCGGAGGCGATCAAGACGTCGTCCGCCATGCGCGCGAATTCCAGCGGGCCGTGTGCAATCGATGCCGGTGACGCGGCGGGCGAGGAGCCCAGTTCCCGGACCACGCGATGGTAGGCGAACAGCGTAAGGAACTTCAGGTCCGGGATCGGCAGATACGAGTGATTGCCCGCGCGGCCGGTCATTTCGATGGCGCCCATCGTCGCGCGGGTACGAGCATCGACATAGGTGCGCGCGTTTGCCCACTTGAGCAAGGGCAGCACACCCAGCCCCGCGATGGTCAGCAGAGCAGCAGCGACGCCTGCCAAGCCACGGATGCTTGGACGCCGCCATCGCATCAGACCAGTGGCAGCAATGAGGATAAACGCCGCGCTCGTGTAGGCGTAGCGCGATGATTCCGGAACATGGGCCTGCGCGCGGGCGAGCGCCGCAGCCGTCCACAGCGCAAGCGCGCCACCGATGCCCGCGAGCGTTAGCGGCGAGACTAGGTGGCCGGTGGCGCGCCGTAGGACGAGCCAGCCTGAGCTGACGCACAGCGCGATAGCTCCCACTGGTAACGCCAAGCTGGTCGTGGTTGGAGATAAGCCAAGCAGCGCCGCAAACCCAAAGGAGCCTATTTCGAAGTCATAGGCCGGCACTTCCGGCGCGTTGTTCCAGATAATGTCGCTCCGTCCGTAGTTCAGGTACCAGAGTGCGTACAGCGCCGTCGGCAACGCTACGACCCACAGCCGGCGCCGATCCAAGAGCGCCAACTCGACCGCCATGGCCACCGCAAACGGCAGACCCGCGCTCGAGCACAAAAACGAGACGAGCATGAGCACCGATGCGCCTACGTCGCCGCGCCTGTCGTTGCGGTCGATACACACGAGCGCCCAAATGCCCGCTGCGATCGAACCAGAAAAGCTGATATTTACCGGCCAGATCTCCACGGAGTAGCCGGCACCCAAGGCCAACAGGAGTGCCGCCGGCAGCAACGCGATCCACGTGCCCACCCGACGCCTGGCCAACGCGTACAAGCCGAAGACCGCTGTGATGTGCAGCACGAAGGCGACGATCCGATACGGCCAGGTCGCCCCCAGGCCCACGGTCGCAAAGAGGATCTTGTAAACCAGTATTGGAAGCAGCTCCAAGTGCTGGTTGTAAGGCTCCAGAAAGGTCCTCGCGGTCCACGGCTGGCGCCCGATGATGAACGCCCACTCGTCAGCGAAGAAACCGAAGTGCCTGGTGATGATGACAAACAGGGTGAAATACGAGGCACAGACAGTGGCGAGCAACAACCCCGGCCGTTGCCGCAGCCAGCGCGCGACGGCACGCACGCGCAGGTGTCGGCCAAGCTTGGTGCCCGCCATGGCGGGGCCCTCGAGCAAATAGGCGCCACCGCTCTCGTAGCCGGCGGCGGCAGGCAGATGCGCGGTGCCGTCGACCACCACGCGGAGCGTGTGACCACCCGCCGCTCCCTGGCTGCCATTGAGCGCCAGGCAAAAGCCGTGGCGGCCGTCTCCGATGCCCGCTGCAGCGAGCGAGGGACGTTTCAGGTCTGCGCTCGTAGTACCCGCGTCGCGCCCGTCAACGATCACACGCACGTCGACACGGCGCTCGGGCGACGACGGCCGCCAGGCCCATCCGCTGACGACACCGTCGCGGACCTCCTCGACGCGCCCGACCACAGGTGCGTCCGCCACCACCGGCCGCACCCGTCGGCGCCGCGGGTACAGGAGCCCGACAACCACCCAGGCACAGCCAAGTAGGAAAGCCACCCAGCCCCATGTGATGCCGGGCGGCGTGTAGCCAAACGAGACCAGGTGTGAACCGGCAGGCACATCCACGGCCTCGAACAGTCCGCCGGTCTGACGAACAGCCCTCTGCCTTCCGTCAACCGCGGCGCTCGCTCCGGGCAGGTAGGTCTCCCGGCGCTCCAGCGCGGCAGAGGTCGGACAGGATACGCGCACGGCTTCGCGGTCGGTCGGCCTCAGTGTGCACGCCGGGTTGGAAATAGAGTAAAACGGTTTGGCACCGGGCAGCTCGTACACCCACGCAGCAGGATTTTCAAGCACCCGTACAAACGGTGGGCCCAGCACGACCGATGGTGACGTGAGCACGAAGTCAACGCTCGCCTCGCGATAGGCGTTGAGGTTCGTGGTCAGCTCCGTCTGCGGCGACGGCGCGGTCGCGGGCCGACCGCCGTTGTGGGTACCGACGAAGTGAAACGGGTTCACATATTGATCCAGCTTTACGTGCACGTATTGCCACCAGTTGCTCGGGAGTGGCAGGTCGTTGACGTTCAACGACGCCACCTCGAAATACGAGCCGTAGTCCGGCGCGGCTGGGCCCAGCGTGAAGAACCGCCCGAGCCCGATATGGTCCTGCAGGTACGTAACAGCACGAAAGTCGGTGCGAACAGCGCGTACAGCCGATAGCTGTGGCACGACGAACATCGCGAGCACCTCCACCATCACCACCGCGCACGCCGCCCGCACCCGTAGGCGCGGATCTCGAACCAACGCAGCGGCAGTTCCTGCAACGACGGTGCCTGCACCACCGAGCAGCGCCACGACGAA
>CAJCIJ010000327.1 GCA_903970315.1 Actinomycetota bacterium | reverse complement strand
ACGCCACCGCCTGTGGGATGGCCGCGAGTATGGGGATGCCCACGTGTTCGATGAACACCTCCTGCGTGGCCGCAGTGGCCCCCTGCATGCCGTCCAGCACGATCGCATCAGCGCCCGCCTTGACGGCGAGCGCGACGTCGTAATCGGTGCGCGTGGCCCCGATCTTGACGTAGATGGGTACGCGCCAGTCGGTGATCTCGCGCAGCTCCTCGATCTTTATCTCCAGGTCGTCGGGCCCCGTCCAGTCCGGGTGCCGGCAGGCGCTGCGCTGGTCGATTCCCGGCGGCAGGTCGCGCATCGCCGCCACGCGCTCGGAGATCTTGTTGCCCAGCAGCATGCCGCCGCCGCCCGGCTTTGCGCCCTGCCCGACCACGATCTCGATCGCGTCGGCACGGCGCAGATCGTCGGGGTTCATGCCGTAACGCGACGGCAACACCTGGTAGACGAGCGTGCGCGAATGCGTGCGCTCCTCCTCCGTCATCCCGCCGTCGCCGGTGGTCGTGCTCGTGCCCACCTCGGTGGCGCCACGCCCCAGCGCCTCCTTGGCAGGACCCGAGAGCGCGCCGAAGCTCATCCCCGCGATCGTGATCGGGATGTCCAGATGGACCGGGTCGCGAGCGTTGCGTGCGCCGATCACCACATCGGTGTCGCACCGTTCGCGGTAGCCCTCCAGGGGGTAGCGTGAGACGCTCGCGCCCAGCAGCAGCAGGTCGTCGAAGTGCGGCACCCGGCGCTTGGCGCCAAAGCCCTTGATCGAGTACACGCCCTCCCTGCCGGCGCGCTGGATCTCGGCGATCACGTTGCGGTCAAACGTCGCCGACTCGCGCATGCCCGGTTGCCAGCCGTTGGCCGTTGTCGAAGGCTCGAGCATCTAGTAGCTGCCTACGTTGTCGGGGTGAAAGTTGTAGAGCTTGCGCGCCGACCCGTAGCGGCGGAATTCCTCGGCGCCCGCGTCGGTGACGCCCGCGGCGTCCAGCAGCGCCCGCACGCGCTCCAGGTCGTCGTGGCGCATCTGCTTCTCGATGCAGTCGGCGCCGAGACTCGACACGACGCCGCGCACATATAGCCGCGCCTCATAGAGCGAGTCGCCCAGAGCATCCCCGGCGTTGCCGCAGACAACCAGGCAACCCTTCTGCGCCATGAAGGCGCTCATGTGTCCGACGGACCCCCGCACGACTATGTCGGCGCCCTTCAGCGAGATGCCGCAACGCGCCGCCGCATCGCCGCCGATTGCCAGCAGGCCGCCACGGCCGCTGGCGCCGGCGCACTGGCTGGCGTTGCCCTCGGCGATGACCGTGCCCGACATGATGTTCTCGGCCAGGCCAGGCCCGCAGTTGCCGGTGATGCGGACCGTTGCCCGCTGGTTCATCCCCGCGCAGTAGTAACCCGCATGCCCCTCGACGGTCACCGTGTGGTCGCCGTCGAGCCCCACCGCAATGCTGTGCCGGCCGGCGGGGTTCAGGACACGGACCGCCTGCGGGTCGGTCGCCGCGTGCAGCCGCTGGTTCAGCGACCGCACGGGCTCCACCGCGAGGTCCACCGCCAGCGCGTCACTGATGATCCCGCCTGTGGTCATCACACCGCCGCTACGACGGCGCTCTCCCAGCTGTAAACCCGACCCGGCTCGGGCTCCCACATCGCAGCGTCCTCGGCGCCCGGCAGCTGGGCGATCGCGCGGTACTCCGACGCGATCGCAACCCAGTCGTCGGTCTCGGCCATTACCGCGGGCTTGCACGCAATCGGGTCGCGCAGCACCGCAAAGCCGTCTGCCGTGCCGACGGCAAAGGTGTAGAAGCCATCGAGGTCTGACAGGCAGCCCTCCAGCGCCTCGTCCAGCGACCAACCTTCGCGCAGGCGCCAGGTCAGGTAACCGGCCGCCACCTCGCTGTCGTTGTCGGTCTGGAAGCGGATTCCCTCTCGCGCCAACCTGCGCCGCAGCAGGTTGTGGTTTGACAGCGAGCCGTTGTGCACCAGACAGAGGTCAAGCCCCGTCCAGAACGGGTGTGAGTGGGCCGTGCTCACCCGGCTCTCGGTGGCCATGCGGGTGTGGCCCAGCGCGTGCGTGCCGTCCAGTTGGCGCAGCTCAAAACGCCTTGAAAACTCGCTCGGTGGGCCGGCTTCCTTGAATATCTCGATCGACCGTCCCGCGCTCATCACCGTCAGCTCGGGGTGGGTTTCAGCGATCCACTCCTGGGCCTCCTCGGCGGACGCCGCGATCACACACGTGGCGTGCGTGGCGCGCACCTCCGGCGTGCACGGCGCGCCAAATGCCTGCTCGATGTCGAATCCGAGCTGGTCCCACGCAGGCGTTGAGCCGGCACAGTGCAGCGAGACCTTGCACGATCCCATCGGCGCCGGCTCGCGGTAGAAGGCAACCCCCGCGCTGTCCGGGCCACGGAAGGCGAGCTGCCCGAGCATGCCCGCAAGCAGCTCGCCCAACCGCTCCTGTAGCGCCGGTGTTTTGGTGTAAAGGCCAGCTATTCCACACATCCGGCCCAGCGTAACCCAGGACACCGAGGGCTCCAATGGCCCCCACGGGCACAGTTGCGGGTCCCTTTGTGGTGGCTTTGACTACAGTCGGCGCGCCGGTCAGCGCGCCGATGCCGACACTGCGGTCGAGCCAGACGCCGGTTGAGGTGGCGTCCACTCGCCCACGCCCCGCTGGGCTCGCCGGATGGTTGTCAGCGCCTGGCGAAGCTCCGTGCGTGCGATTGGTGGCAGGCCCGCTGGGTCGATGAGGTTGTCGGGAGCCTTGCCGGCGGCGATGCGTGCGCCGTGGTGCTCCAGGCGCGCGCGGCTGATGACTCCGAAGGACTCTGTCAGGGCGTCTGCCAGGCCGCGGTCCAGGCCGCCCGCGCTTGCAACCGCCTCGATGCGGTCAAGCGTGGGGGAGATGGTGACGCCGTAGGCCAGCGCCTTGAAGCGGACAAGGTTGACCAGTGGGATGATCGCGCCGCGCTTTATGTCCAGGCGGTCGGGCCCCTCGCCGTTTCTGTCCGTAGCGAGCTGTCCGCGAAAGCCGAGTGCCACCGCAAAGCCGCTGGCGGTGCGCGCCATGGGGCGCATGAAGTGGGGATGCTCGCGTGCCGTGCGGATCCGCTCGGTCAGCTCGGCGGCGATGTTCAGACCGCCGCACGCGGTGCGGAAGTCAAACGCCACCGACGCGCGCACCAGGTGCGACTCGTCCGGTGTTGTCATGCAGTCGTCGAAAGTCTTCAGCCAACGCGTCTTTGACATCCGCCAAAGTGCGTTTTCGGCCAGGACGCCGTTGTTGTCGGCGCTGAGCCCGCACCGCACCAGCCCGGCATTGACCTCGGATGCCATCGACTGGAAGTACCGATCGACCTCCGGTGCAAGCGGCGGGTCGGGATCAGCGTAGGCCAGTGCGTTGTCCTGGTCTGAGGCCAGCGTGAACTCGCGTCTGGCCGCGCTGCCCAGGTCAAGCCAGGCCCACGGCACCGGTGGGCTGCCGTGACGCGAGGTGGAGAAGTCGATCAGCCGCTGAACCAAGGCGTCCTGATGCAGGCTGAGCACGCGCCCCAGGTCGCGCGGCGGGACGCCCGCGGTCAAGAGCAGGGCGAACAGCTGCGGCAGGTGGCTTGCGGCGCGCACGAGCACGTCTTCGTCGGCCGCTCCGAGGATCGTGTGGCGAAGCGCAATCGGGCTGCTGGCGTCCAGGCCCAGTAGGTCGCCTGCCGAGAGCACGCCGCACACGCGGCCGCCGTCGAGCACCGCCACGTGCTCTGAGCCCGCGGCGAGCATGTCAACGGTGGCCTCTACCGCCAGCTGCCCCACGGGTACCGTGGGGGCCGGCGCACGGAGCGCCGCGCGTAGCGGCGCATCCAGCGCCGCTCCGTTGGCGGCGACAAACGCGCGCACCTCGGCGTCGGTGACAATTCCCAGGCCCCCGTCGGGGAGGTCCACGAGCAGCACCGACGTGTCCCGGCTGCCCAGCAGCGCGGCGGCCTCGCGAACGGGCGCATCGGGCGCGCAGTAGATCGCCGGCCGCATGATCGCCGACACCGGTGTCGTGCCCACGTCGCGCAGCGCGTGCACGGTGTGTCCCGCACTGATCAGGCGGCTGCGCATGGTCCTGGCGACATAAGCGGCGCCCTCCCGGGTGCCCAGAACGCGGCGGGCGTTGGCGCCGTCCAGCAGCACGCACGTGCACGTCTGGCGCGCGCGCACCGTGAACGCCGGGGCCAGGCCGCTCAGCAGCGACGGGTGGCCGAAGCACTCGCCGGGTTGCAGCACCTGGATCTGCTCGCCCTCGTGCAGGATCACGGCGGATCCATCGAGGACCACATAGAGGAACTGCGCCGGCACGCCATCCTCGACCAGGATCGCCTCGCCCGCCGCGTAGGTGATCTGCTGCCCGGTGGAAACCAGTTCACCCACGGTGACCGGCCCGAGCTGGTCGAAGGGCTCAAAGCGCGAGAGGAATGTGTCCAGGTGCTCCATGTCTGTTGCGGCAATTGTGTGCGCATCGCGCCTGGGAGAGCGGGCGAAGACATGTCAGCGTAGACGACCCCCACACCCCAACCGACTGGAGGTCACATGCCGGACGTCGCGCCGATTCAGGCACAGGACACGTTGGTCTACGAGGGGAGTGGGCTGCCAAAGCGCACCAACTGGTGGGGTGCCTTTGTGATCGGGCTGGCGGGAACCATTCTCGTCACCGGGATCGCGCCGGTGATGGTAACGGCGCTCGGTGCAGCGTCGATCCCTGTGATCGTGTTCATCACCTTCACGGGGTACCTGGTGTGCCTGTTTTTGGCCGAGCTCTCGGCGATGATGCCGGAGCGCTCCGGCGGCCTGCCCTCGTATGCCTATCCGGCGTTCAAGGATCGCTGGCCCAAGTTTGCCGAGCACGTCAACGGCTTCAGTGCATGGGCCTACTGGCTGGGATGGTTCCCCGTGGCGCCACTGAACCTGATCCTTGCCTCGTACTACATCGTCAGCCTGTTCGGCCTCTCCTCGTCGGGCTTTACGCCGATCGACACGCCGATCGCCTGGTGGACGCTCGGGATCTCGGTGGGGGGCCTGCTGCTGCTGTTCATCCCGTCGTATCTGGGGTTGCGTTTCGGCACGGTCTTCGCCACGGCGCTGGCGTTCCTTTCGATGATCCCGCTGACGTTCCTCGCGATCTCGTGGATCTTTCACCCGTCGGTGGTCAACTTCGGCGAACTGTTCCACTTCCGCCATGTCGACGGCACAGGGTTCTTCTCCTCGCAGTTTCACCACGGCTGGCTGACGCTGTACATCGCCTTCTCGTTCCTGCTCACCTGGAATGTGATCGCCATGGAGGCGGCGGCGTGCTACATCGGCGAGACGCGAAATCCCGATCGTGACGCAAAGATCGCGATGAACCTGGAGGGCGGTTACGGCCTGTTCATCTACACCATGATCCCCGTCGCGTTCGTGATCGTGCTCGGCAACAAGGCGCTGGGCAACGCGGCGCTGGTCGATCCCAAGACGATCTTCGTGAGCTTCTCAAGCTCGGTGTTCGGCACCAGCAGCGGCAGTGAACTGCTGGAATGGCTAGTGGCTCTGATGCTCATCCTCGCGCTCGTCCTGTCGGCGCTCAACGCGATCACCGGCACGGCGCGCTCGCTGCATCAGATGTCCGTGGACGGCCAGTTCCCGCACTTCTTCCAGCAGACCAACAAGCATGGAGTGCCGCACCGCTCGATGGCCTTCAACGTGGTCTGCTCGATCCTGGTGGTGTTCGCCGGCGGTGCCGTCGAGATCTACACGTTCTCGAACGTCGGCTACCTGGCGTCGTTCATCCCCGTCCTGGTGGGGTACTACCTGTTGCGCAAGGAACGACCGAACCTGCGGCGTCCCTTCAAGCTCCCGGAGTGGATGAAGTACGTCGCCTTGGCGATCGCGGCGATCTACGCGGTGATCTACTTCTACGGCGGGCCCGTCTACGCGAGTTGTACCTGCAACGCTGCCGGCCACAAGACGCTGCCGTACTACTTCATAGGCATCGGCGTGGTGCTCTGTTACCTGCCTCTCTACTG
>CAJCIJ010000326.1 GCA_903970315.1 Actinomycetota bacterium | reverse complement strand
CACTTGAGCTTCTCGGCGTCCGGGTCGCCCTTGAATGCCGGCTCGTCGTCGCCCGCCAGTGCGGTGCGGACCTGGAGGTACTCGCTGACAGCACGCACGTCGTGGACGCGCACGATTGCCGCGCCGAGATCGGCGCCGTGGGCGACCGCCGCAAGAGTGCCCGCCAGCCGATCCTCGGGCTCGGCGCCCGTAATCATCCCGAGGAAGTATTTGCGCGAGACCGCCAGCAACAGTGGCCGGCCCAGCCGGTCAAGCTCGCCCAGGCGCCGCATCACCTCGACTGACTGTCGCGGTGTCTTGGCGAAGTCAAGTCCCGGGTCAAGGACCAGCTGCTCGCGGTCTACGCCACGCTCGGTCGCCAGCGCGCAGCGAGCCTCCAGGAAGTCCAGGACGTCGGTCACCGGGTCCTCGTAGGTCGGGAAGTTCGCCTCCTTGGGCCGTGCGCGCGTGTGCATGATCACCAGGCCTGCGCCCGACCGCGCCGCCACGTCGGCGATGGCGGGGTCCGCGAGGCCACTGACGTCGTTGATCAGCGATGCGCCTGCCGCGACGGCAGCTCGTGCAACGCCTGCGCGCCAGGTCTCCACGGAGATCGGCTCCTCCAGGGGCGCCAGCGCCTCGACGAGGGGCACTAGCGCCTCGATCTCCTGCTCTTCGGAGATCGGTGCGGTGTCGGTACGGCCCGACTGCACGCCGATGTCGAGGATGTCCGCGCCGTCATCCACCAGCTGCCTGGCGCGTGCGACCTGGGCGTCCAGCGTGCGCAGGTGCAGGCTGTCGGCCACCGAGTCGTGGCCGATGTTGACGATGCCCATGATCAGCGGCGTCGGCGCGGTCAGATCCAGCCAGGTGTCTCGCAGGCGAAGCCGGCCGCGGGTTGGCTCAGCGCGCGTCACGCGGTGCCTCTCAGACGGGTGTTGGCTTGTGCCAGAAATGCCGACGATATGATCCGAATTCGAGAGCCCGGGTAGACAAACTGGCAAAGTCAGCGGACTTAAAATCCGCCGTCCGAGAGGGCTTGTGGGTTCGAGTCCCACCCCGGGTATTCGGCGGAAAGGCCTGCAAACGGGGGCCTGTCGGCACCTGCTCCGGGGCTACCGCAAGCTGTAAATGGTCGCCCAGGGGCCACACTCCGGCGCCGTCCTCCGACCCGGCTCCCGAAGGTACGGTCACGCTGGCTGCCACAGCTCGATCCGGTTGCCTTCGGGGTCGGTCACCCAGCCGAATCGGCCGACGCCCTCCATCTCCTGCGTGTCCTCGGCCACGTTGGCTCCCTTGGCGCGCAGTTGCTCGAGCATCGCGTCCAGGTCGCCGACTCGGAAGTTGAGCATGACCTGCTGGGCGCGAGACCCGAAGTAGTCGGTCTGTGACTCGAACGTCGCGAACACCGTCGGCCCGGCTTCTTGACGCCACAGGCCTTTCTCATCGGCGTCCAAGCCCAGGCAATCGCGATACCACGCGCCCAAGGCCACCGGGTCAATGGCTCGGATGAAGTATCCGCCGATGCCGAGCACGCGCTCCACGTTGGCATCTTGCCACGACGGCAGTCGGGCCGTCCGGCCACAACGAGGCCGCGCTGCGGCAACGACTACATTTCTACCCATGGCACTCAACACGCAAGCGGTCGGTAAGACCTTCACGCCCACGGTCTATGCCGTCGGGCGCGAGAAAATTCGCGAGTACGCCCACGCCGTGGGGGAGACCAACCCCCTGCACCTGGACCTTGGCGCCGCCCGCGCCGCCGGTTACGCCGACCTCGTGGCGCCGCCCATGTTCGCTGTTGTCTACGGCGGCCCCGCGCTCATGCCCGCGCTCTTTGATCCCGAGGTGCAGATGGACTTTGCACGCATGGTCCACGGCGGCCAGGAGTTCCAGTGGGGTTCGCTGGTGATCGCCGGCGACGAGATCACCACGACCCTGACCGCGAAGGAGATCTACGAGCGCGACGGCCGTGGCTATTACATTTTCGAGTCCACTTCGGTCAATCAGGGCGGTGAGCAGGTTCTGCGCGGGACCTGGACCCACATCGTCAGAGGAGTGTGAACGCGATGGCAGAGAACGGCGCAACCACAACCGACTGGCAGGTGGGCACGCAGATCCCCGAGCTGCATGTCACACCGGACAAGTACCTGACCGTCCGCTACGCCGGTGCGTCGGGCGACTTCAACCCGATCCACATCGATGAGGAGTTTGCCAAGGCCGTGGGCCTGCCCGGCAAGATCCTGCACGGCCTGTGGAGCATGGCGCAGGTCGCCCGCGCCCACACCGAGGCCGCCGGTGGCCCTGCGCATCTGAAGCGGCTGTCGGTTCAATTCCGCGGCATGGGCGTGCCTGAGCAGGAGGTGGTGGTGACCGGCACTGTCGCCGAGGTCGATGGCACCCGCGTGGTCGTCGACACCGTCGCCGAGCAGGCCGGCCAGCAGATCGTGCGTAACGCGCAGGCCGAGCTGCAGCTGTAGCGCCCGGCGCCGCCGCGGGCGGTGCTTACAATCGGGGACATGCTCACGCCCAGGCAGGAGTCGATCCTAAGCAAGGTCGTCGACGGGTTCCTCCAGGGAGGCCAGCCCGTCGGCTCCAAGGCCATCGCCGCAGACCCCGAGCTCGGTTGCAGCGCCTCCACGGTGCGCAACGAGCTCGCCCTGCTGGAGGAGCACGGCCTGCTTGCCCACCCGCACACCTCCGCCGGGCGTGTGCCCACCGATGCCGGCCAGCGTTATGTCGTTGACCGCCTGCTCGCCGGCCCTTCGCGACCGGCGACCGCCGCCGCCCCGGGGCTCTCACTGATGCGGCGCGAGGTCGAGGAGGCGATGCGCGTAACCACCGAGACGCTGTCGGAGGTCACCAACCTGCTCGCAGTCGTCTCGGCCCCCTCGCCCAACGCCGCCACCATCCGCCATGTGGAGGTGCTCGCACTTCAATCCGACGTCGTCGTCGTGGTGGTCATCACCTCCACCGGCGGGGTCACCAGAATGCTTGTTCCCTTCGACCGCGCCGTCGATGCCGGGCTGGTCTCCTGGGCCGGGGCCTACCTGGACGAGCAGCTGTCCGGCCTGGCGCTGGGAGCCCGCATGGTCCATCAGCGCCTTTCCGATCCCACGCTTTCGCCCCGGGAGCGCAGCTTTCTTGACCGCCTCGGGCGCGCTTTTGACGAGGTCGAGGCCGAGGGCCCCGACAGCGTCTTCATCGACGGCACCGCGCACCTGTTCTCCGCCGGGCGAAACGTCGACGTGGCTGCCGTGGAGGCGCTCATGGGCCTGCTTGAGCGGCGCGTCGCGGTCCTTGAGATGTTGCGCGCCGCGCTCTCTGCGCCTGCGGTTCACGTGCGCATCGGCCGCGAGAACGAGATCCCCGCGATGCGCTCCTGGGCGCTTGTGGCCACCGGCTACGGGATGCCCCAGCGCCCGCTCGGGGCTGTGTCGGTGATCGGCCCCGTGCACATGGACTACGCCAGCGTGATCACCACTGTCCGCGGTGTCGCCGGACAGCTGTCGCGGTTCGTCGAAGACGCCTACGCCGACAGCTAGGCTGGGCGCCCCATGCCACGCGACCCCTACGAGGTGCTCGACGTCCCTCGCGACGCCTCCGAGCAACAGATCAAGAAGGCATTTCGGCGGCTTGCAACCGAGCTGCACCCCGACGTAAACCCCGAGGATCCCCAGGCCGAGGAGCGCTTCAAGGAGGCCGCTGGAGCCTACGAAATCCTCTCGGACTCAGAACGGCGCGCCACATATGACCGCTACGGCCACGACGGCCTGCGCGCCGGCGGGTATGCCCCGAACTTCGACGGCTTCGGCTCGGTCGGCGACATCTTCAGCGCCTTCTTCGGCGAGTCCGGGTTGTTCGGGGGCGAAAGCTTCGGGTCCGGGCGCAGCGCGCGCGGGGCCGGTGGCGACGTGGCGGTGACCGTCGAGATCGACCTGCTCCAGGCCGCCACGGGGGTCGCCGCCTCGGCCGAGTACGAGGTTGTGGAGCGCTGCGACACCTGCAACGGCAACGGCGCCGAGCCGGGCACGCCGATCGAGACATGCGAGCGCTGCGGCGGATCGGGCCAGCTGCAGATGGTCACCAGGACCCCCTTTGGGCAGATGGTGCGCACGGGGCCCTGCGACGTCTGCGACGGCGACGGTCGCGTCCCGGTCTCGCCCTGCAAAGACTGCCAGGGGAGAGGGCGCCGGGCCGTCAGGCAGGTACTGGAGGTCGATGTCCCAGCCGGCATCGCCGATGGCCAGCGCATCCGCATCGCCGGTCGTGGCCACGCCGGCTCCGGGGGGGCGCCCGCCGGAGACGCATACGTGCTCGTGCGCGTCCGTGAGCACGAGCGTTTCGTGCGCGAAGGCCAGGACCTGATCACGGTGCTTGACGTGCCCGCGCCCGTCGCCGCCCTGGGGGCCGAGCTGGAGGTGCCCACGCTGGACGGCACCGCCACCGTCGAGGTTGCCCCCGGCACCCAGCCCGGTGAGGTGCTCACGCTCAGAAACCAGGGCATGCCCGCGCTGGGACGCGCGCGGCGCGGCCACCTTCAGATCGTGCTCAACGTGGTCATTCCCCGCAACCTCACACACGCTCAGCGCGAGCTTGCCGAACAGCTCCGCGACAGTCTCACCGAGGAGAACCTGGTCGCCGAGGAGTCGATGTTCGCCAAGCTGCGGCGCACCCTGCGCCACCACCAGGCGGCCTAGGCGCCCTTGATCCGGCTGGCTGTCCGCGTCGCGCGAGCCGACGCCGAGGTGGTGCTTGCGGCGCTGCTTGACCTCGCGCCGTCGGGCCTTGAAGAGCGCGACTGCGGTCCCGACACGGTGGAGTACGCGCTCTACGGAGCGCCCGGTGAGCTGCCCGTGCTACCTGCCGTACGCGCCACCGTCGGTGATGCGTTGGTTGAGATCGACACCAGCGAGCTGCCCGACGACTGGTCGCAGCGCTGGCGCCAGTTTCACCGGCCAGTGCTGATCGAGCCGCCGGTGTCCGGTGCCAGCCGCCCGGGCACGGCACGAGGCCCGGCGGCGGAAGCGCAGCCGGTGTTGGGAGTGCCGCTACCGGCGCTGCACGTGCGTCCGCCCTGGTGTGAGCCCTGTGGCCGCGACGATGCGATCGAGCTTGTGATCGATCCCGGCCAGGCGTTCGGGACCGGTGCCCACGCGACCACGCGGCTGTGCCTGGAGCTGTTGCTGGAGGTCTGCGCGCTGGGCGTAGGAGGCGAGTTGATCGACGTCGGAACCGGATCCGGGGTGCTGGCGATCGCGGCAAGCATGCTCGGATTCGCCCCCGTGTCGGCCCTGGACAACGATCCCGCCAGCGTCGATGCCGCAACGCGCAACGCCCAGGTCGCCGGTGCCGCGATCACGGTCGCCCCGTTTGACCTGCGCGTGCAGACTCTGGAGTGGGGGTCACCCCCGGTCGTCTGCGCCAACCTCGTGCGCCCTCTGCTGGTTGACCTGGCCGCGACCCTGCCTTCCGCGCCCGCGCACCTGGTGGCCGGCGGGTTGCTCGCAGGCGAGGTCGACGCGGTCTCTGAGCGCTTCTGTACGCACGTGGGGATGCGCGAGCGCGAGCGCCGCAGCCAGGGGGAGTGGGCGGCGCTGTGGCTCAGCGCGCCGTAGGCGACTCGGTGGCGGCGCGCACCATCACGTGGAAGATCAGGCCCACTGCCGCCCGCTGGGTGCTCTCGTCGGCGAGCAGCGCCACGGCGGTCTCCAGGGCTGGACGGATCACTGCGAGCGCCGCCGCGTCCTCGTCGCTTTCCGGCCCGCGTGCCGCCGCCAGGGCCATTTCGATCGCTTCGTGGGCTCGATCGACCATGCCCGCAAAGAGCGCCGGACCGGCCGTACTGGCGTAGCCGTACACGCGCGCAAGACGCGCCGATATCGACACGTTGCGCTCTCCACGCGGCGGCCCCGCAGCGGGCAGCTTGCCCGTGTCAATCAGGGACGTCATGGTCTCGCCCAGCAGCAGGCGGGTCGCGTGCTCGTCGAGGCCGGCCTGCTTAGCCAGGCGCAGCGCGAGGTACAGCCCGCCCGCGGGCACTCCATAGGGCGGGTCCGATGCGAACACCACTCGCTCCACGGGTACGCTCGCCAGAAGCGCAATCAGGTCCATTGCAAAGAAGCACGAGGTGTCATAGAGCACGCCGGGGTGGTCCGCCAGCCCCGACGCCAGGATGTCCTGGTCACAGATGGCCCCATGGGCCAGGATCAGCACCACGTCGGGGTGGCGCAGGGCCAAGTCCACGAGGCCGTCGGCAAGCGGCGGCAGGCCGCGGCCGGCGTGGATCAGGATCGGCA
>CAJCIJ010000325.1 GCA_903970315.1 Actinomycetota bacterium | reverse complement strand
AGCGCCTCGATGGCGCTCTCCAGGCGCGCAACCTCGCGTTCGGCACGCTGCCTCTGCTTGCGCTCCTCGCGGATGCGCGCACCGGGAGCCATGCCCTGGGGGTCAGTGGAGCGCGGCGCCTTGGCTGCGTGGGAGGCGGCGCGCTGGCTGATGTACTGCTCGATGCCACCCGGCAAGTGGGCGATCCCCCCGCTGGGGTCCAGTGCGTAGACGTTGTCGCACACCCGCTCGACGAAGTAGCGGTCGTGGCTGACCACAACCAGGGTGCCCGGCCACCCGTCCAGCAGGTCCTCAAGCGCCGTGAGCGTGTCGATGTCGAGGTCGTTGGTGGGCTCGTCCAGGAGCAGCACGTTGGGCTCGGTCATGAGCAGGCGCATCAGCGACAGCCGCCTGCGCTCACCGCCGGAGAGATCGCGCACGGGCGTGTGCGCCTTGGCGCCGCGAAAGCCAAAGCGGTCACACAGCAGCGCCGCCGTGATCTCGTGGCCGTCCGCCAGAACAGCTTCGGTGCGCACCTCTTCCAGGGCCCCAAGCACGCGCAGGTGGTCAGGCAGCTCGCCGGTGTCCTGCGACAGATGCGCCAGACGCACGTTTGCGCCGCGCTCGATCCGTCCTGTGGTCGGTGCCAGCTCGCCCGCCATCAGCCGCAGCAGCGAGGTCTTGCCGGACCCGTTCACGCCCACCACCGCCACGCGGTCGCCGGGCCCCAGGCGCCAGGTCACGTCGCTCAACAGCGGCTTGGTGCCAAGCGTCAACGAAACGTCAACGGCATTGATCACCTTGTCGCCAAGGCGGGCGATGGCAAATCGCAGCAGCTCGGCACTGTCGCGCGGGGCCGGCACGTCGGCGATCAGGGCGTTGGCGGCCTCGATGCGGAACTTGGGCTTGGTCGTCCGTGCCGGTGGCCCGCGTCGCAGCCACGCAAGCTCCTTGCGCACCAGCTGGCGGCGACGGTCCTCGCGCGCCGCGGCCTGCCTGTCGCGCTCGGCGCGGGCCAGCACGTAGGCGGCGTAACCACCGTCGTACTCGTGCACCACCCCATCGGCCAACTCCCAGGTGGTCGTGCACACGGCGTCCAAAAACCAGCGGTCGTGGGTCACCACAATGGTGGCCCCCCGACGCGCCGCCAGATGCCGTGCCAGCCAGTCCACGCCTTCGACGTCCAGGTGGTTGGTGGGCTCGTCCAGCAGCAGCAGCTCGACCGGATCCAGCAGTAGGCGCGCGAGCGCTATGCGCCGGCGCTCGCCACCGGACAGGCCCGCGATCGGCGTGTCGATGCCCGCATCGAAGCGGACCATCTGCACCCCGCCAAGCAGGCCCTCCAGGACGCTGCGGAAGGCGCCATCGGACGCCCACTCGTGGTCGGCCCGTCCGCCAACCAGGATCCGGCGCAGCGTGGAGGAGTCATCCAGCCAGTCGCGCTGGTCAAGCAGGGCAACGTCCACGTCGCCGGCCCGCGTGACCGTCCCGGAGTCCGGCTGCTGGACGCCCGCGATCAGCCGCAGCAGGGTCGACTTGCCGCCGCCGTTGGGGCCCACCACGCCGATCCGCTGGCCTGCAGCGACCCCAAGCGTGATCTCCCGGAGCACCTCGCGCCCGCCGTAAGTTTGCTTCACAGACTTCAGATTGAGCACGTTGCGCGCCGG
The DNA here is from genome assembly GCA_903970315.1 of Actinomycetota bacterium. Taxonomy (GTDB): domain Bacteria; phylum Actinomycetota; class Thermoleophilia; order Solirubrobacterales; family Solirubrobacteraceae; genus Palsa-744. The sequence continues at coordinate 4,517 of CAJCIJ010000325.1, read as the reverse complement.
GGCCATCCCCTGCATCCTGGCGAATCCACCGCGCGCGCCTGGGCGCGCAGTCCGTCCGTCGCATGCTGGAGCATGCCGGGCTCTTTGGCTGGCCTCTCACCGACCCCCCTGCGCTCCTGGCAGGTCCACGCGCTGGACCGCCTCAGCGCATGGCGCCAGGGGCCCTTCCTGATCTCCGCAGCGCCCGGGGCCGGCAAGACGCGCCCCGCCCTGGAGCTTGCGCACCGGATGCTCGTCAGCGGCTCGGTGCGGCGTGTGGTGGTGCTCTGCCCCACCACCCCACTGACTCGCCAGTGGGCGACCACCGCCGCCACGTTGGGCGTGCAGCTGGCGCCCGACGCCGCCGACCCAAACCCGCCAGGGGACTTCCACGGCGTCGCTGTCACCTACGCCCGCGTGGCCAGCGATCCCGGTACCTGGCAAGCCGGGGTCACACCGGACACGCTGGTGGTCGTCGACGAGGCCCACCATCTCGGCGAGGACCTTGCCTGGGGGACCAGCTTTGCGCGTGCCTTCTCGGCGGCGCCGAGGTGGCTGCTGCTGTCGGGCACCCCCTTCCGCTCCGATGCCACGCCCATCCCGGGGGTGCGCTACGACGACGACGGCCTGGTGGTCCCGGACGTCTCCTACACCTACGCCCAGGCCGTTGCCGACGGCATCTGCCGCCCCGTCGCCTTCGTCACCTTCGACGGCACCCTGTCGTGGCGCAGCGGCGAGGACGTCATCGAGTCGTCATTTGAGACCATCCTGAGCGCCCGCGAGGCCGGCCGCCGGTACCGCACCGCCATCTCCACCGAGCTTCCCGACGGTCTGCCGCGCATCCTCAAAGAGGCGCACGCCAAGCTGCTGGCGCTGCGCGCCGGCGGCCACCGCGACGCCGGCGGCCTGGCGGTCGCCGCCGATGCAAGCCACGCACGCCGGATCGCCAAGCTGCTGGGCGAGGTGACAGGGCACGCGCCCGTGGTGGTGCTTCACACCGAGGCCAACGCCGCGCGCAAGCTCACCCGGTTTCGCTCCTCGCGCGAGCCGTGGATCGTGGCGGTGAACATGGTGTCCGAGGGAGTTGACATCCCCCGGCTGCGGGTGGGCGTCTATGCAAGCGCCGCCAAGACCCCGCTCATCTTCCGCCAGATCGTGGGCCGGTTCGTGCGCACCATCCCCGGCCGCCAAGCCGAGCCAAGCTGGGTCTACCTACCTGCCGACCAGACCCTGCGCGCACATGCCTCCGAGGTCGAAACCGAGCTGCGCCACGCCCTGCGGCGCGACGAGCCAGGCGCCGGCGAGCCCGGCGAGGACCGCCAGGAGCTCCAGCGACGAGCCACCGAGCCGTCCCCGATGGCCGACTTTGTCCCGCTCAGCGCCGAGTTCGCCGCCCAGATGACCCTGTTTGGGCCGCCTGTTGAAGGCCCACCGTCGACGCCCACAGCGCCCCTCGACAACCGCCCGATACCCGGGCAGCACCCGTCGCCCGACGTGCAGCCCGCATCCGGCGTGCACCCGGCGCCCGCCCTTCAGCCGGCGCCCGTCGCAGCTTTCCAGCGCCGCGCAGACCTGCGCGAGAAGCGCAGCCGCCTGGTGGGTGAACTACACCGCCGCGACGGTCGCAGCCACCGCGAGATCAACGCGTGGGTCAACCGCGCCGTGGGCGTCAACCGGGTCGAGTCGGCCTCCATCGAGCAGCTCCAGCGGTCCATCCAGACGCTGCTGGCCGAGCTGACCCGGGCCAGCCGCCGCGCCGCGGCTCGGTAGTCGCGCGGCCGAGCCGCAGTCGCAGGGCGGCTCAGGCTGCGCGCGCCGGCTCAGGCTGCCGGCGCCAGTTCAGGCTGCGGGCACCGGGGCCGTCACAGGCGGCGCGATCCGCGCCGGCAGAACGGTTATCGCCACGAGCAGACCCAGTCCAAAGATCCCCGCAGCCCACCAGAACGCAGTCGTGTACCCGTGGATTGCAGCCGCGTTGGCCAGTCCCGAGCCTTTGGCATGGGTGGTCGCATAGGCGGTGACAGCGCTGGCGAAGATGGTGCTCAACAGCGCCGTGCCAACCGAGCCCCCCACCTGCTGGGCTGTGTTCACTGTCGCCGACGCCACGCCCGCGTCGTGACTTTCCACGCCCAAGGTCCCCGTGCTGAAGGCCGGCGCAAAGACGCACCCCATGCCAAACCCCACGATGAGCAGGCCCGGAAGCACGTCGGCGGCATAGCCGCCACCTGGCGACAGGCGCGTGAAGCTGACCAGGGCGATCACGCCCAGCGCCATGCCACCGGAGATCAGGCGCCGGGCGCCAAAGCGGTGCAGCAGCTGCGTCTGCACCGTGGTCGAGGTGATCACGATTGCAATCGTCATGGGCAAGAACGCCAGGCCGGTCTTCAGCGGCGAGAACCCCAGGCTCTGCTGCATGTAGTACGTGAGAAACAGAAACACGCCAAACAGGCCCGAGCCGGCGAGCCCAATCGACGCGTACGCCCCACCGCGCGCCCGGTCTCTGACGATGCGAAGAGGCAGGAGCGGATGCGAGGCGCGTGACTCGATCACCACGAAGGCCACCAGTAGCACCACGGCCAGTGCCAGCGCAATCACGGTCGCCGGGTCTGACCACGAGCTCGTCTCGGCGCTCGAGAAGCCGTACACGACCGCGAACAGGCCCCCCGATCCCGCAAGCACCCCCGGCACATCGATCCTGGGGCGGTCGGGATCGCTCACGTTGATCAGGACGCGCAGCGACATGATCGCCGTGGGCACCGCGATCACGACGTTGACGTACAGACACCAGCGCCAAGAGAGCACCTGCGTGAGCAGCCCGCCCAGCAGCAGCCCCACCGACGCCCCGCCGCCGGCGATGGCGCCGAAGATCCCGAAGGCCTTGGCCCGATCCGGCGAGTCGGCGAATGTCACGGTCAGCAGCGACAGTGCCGACGGCGCAAGCAGCGCTCCAAAGACGCCCTGAAGCGCGCGCGCACCCACGAGCATCCCGAAGGACTGCGCCAGGCCGCCCACCGCAGAAGCGCCCGAGAAGCCAATCAGGCCCGCAATGAAAGTCCATTTGCGGCCGAACAGGTCGCCCAGCTTGCCCCCCAGCAAGAGCAGTCCGCCAAACGCAAGTGCATAGGCCGTAACCACCCACTGGCGATTGTCCGTGGAGAAGTGCAGCGCCCGCTGCGCCGACGGCAGCGCAATGTTCACGACGGTGGCATCCAGGACCACCATCAGCTGGGCGATTCCCAGCAGCGCCAGTACCGCCCAGCGGTTGGGCTCAGGGCGTGGCATTCAGTCCGCCGTCGGTTCGCGCCTCATGTGCTGTTGGGCCGCCATGCGTCGTTGGCCCCCGATGCGTTATTCGCGGCCCATGCGTCGGCATTGACGCTCACTGTAGGGCGGATGTGGCGACGCGGCGGCTGGGCGCGTCAACTACGCTCGCAACTCCAGCGCTCGCCGCACACCTGCTTCTCGCGCCAGTGTCCACGGAAACCGAAACCCATCTGCCAGACCCCCCGGCAGCCGCCCCTCCGCGCGACTGCCTGGGCGTCGTTGACGACGCAGTTGCGCGCAGCCCCGAGACCCTGGACCTGGCGAGCCGCCACCTGGACTCCTGCCTGGTCGACGTGCTGGGCATCCTGGGGTTTGACAAGCAGTTCGTAGCCGCTCGCGGCTCGCATCTGTATGACTGCGACGGCCGCGCCTACCTGGACTTCCACACCGGCGAGGGGTTCGCGAGCCTGGGTCACAACCACCCCGACGTCCGCTCGGTGCTGGAGGCGACCCTCGTCGCCGACCTGCCCGACGGTGTGCAGATCAACTACTCACCGCTTGCCGGGATGCTCGCCGAGGCTCTGTGCGCGCGGCTGCCGGACGGCATCGATGCCGTGTTCTTCACAAGCGCCGGCGCCGAGGCCGTGGACGCTGCCATGAAGTTCTCGCGCGCCGCAACCGGCCGGCCGCGCCTTATCTCCTGTGAGAGCAGCTTTCACGGCGTCACGCTGGGGCCGCTTTCGCTGGTCGGCGACGAGTTCTTCAAGGACGGTTTTGGCCCGCTGCTGCCCGGATGCGAGCGTGTTCCCTTCGGCGACCTGGGCGCACTGGAGGCCCAGCTTGCGGCCCGAGACGTCGCCGCGTTCATAGTCGAGCCCATTCAGGGCCGCATGGTCACGCTGCCCCCGGAGGGCTACCTGCAGGGCGCCCAGGAGCTGTGCCGCCGCTACGGGACCCTCTTCGTCGTCGACGAGATCCAGACCGGCCTGGGGCGGACCGGGAAGTGGTTTGCCCTGGAGCACTCCAACCTGGAGCCCGACTTCGTGCTCGTCGGCAAGGCGCTCTCCGGAGGCTACATGCCAGTCGCCGCCATGACCACCCGCAGAGCGATCTTTCAGGATGCTGTGGGAACGCTTGAGCGAAGCTATGTCCACCAGTCCACGTTCGGGCGAAACCGTCTCTCGATGGCCGCCGGGCTTGCCACCCTGCGCATCATCGAGCGCGACGGCCTGCTCGAGCAGGTCCAGCGCGTCGGCGCCGTGCTCCGCGAGGGC
>CAJCIJ010000324.1 GCA_903970315.1 Actinomycetota bacterium | reverse complement strand
CCCGCGCGAGCCGCGCCACCAGACCCGCGAACTGCCCGCCAGTCAGCACACGGCCGGGCTCGCTGATCAAGACCCGGTCGGGGTGCTGCTGCGCCCGCGCCACGATCCGCTCAGCAAACGAGCAAAACAGCTCCGAAATAGGGACATCGCAGGCAGACAACCCCACCTATTCTGCCAAACCCCCGGTGACACCCACACGGCAGCAGCCGAAGGACGAGCGCCGCTCCGCCTGCGTGGTTCGAAGCAGCACACGCGCCGACAGCACTTGCGCCCGAGGCCGCTTCGCGGCAGCCGCTGACCGAGGCGGCAGCGACGAGCTCGGACCAGGGGTGGCGACAAAGATGGCATGAACGGCGCTTGACGCGACTGGCCGGGCCTGAAGGTGGCCGGTCCTCCGTGTCGAACGGCGTGATAGGCACGCGCGGGTTCCAGCCGCGCGGCCGGCCATTGCGAACAGGAGGTACCGACCGTGAGTGACGGTAAGCGATCGGCTGCTCGCCATGCTGGTCAGGCGACGGCGTTTCCCGCGGCGATCATCGCGGGGTTCGATGTGCATCTGCGCCAGATCACTTTTGACTGCCTGGACTCTGTGAGCGGCGAAGTGTTGCGCGGCCAGATCGCGTCTGAGCCAGCGGCAGTGCGCGAGTGGATGGCCCAGTTTTCGGGTCGGGAGGTGCATGTCGCTGTCGAGGCGTGCACTGGCTGGCTGTTTGTTGCCCGAGCCGTCGAAGAGTGCGGCGGGACCGCGCACCTTGCCGAGACGGTTGAGACTCGTGCACTGCGGGGTCGCAAGCGGCGCGCCAAGACCGACCGCCAGGACGCACTGTGGCTCAGAGAACTGTTGGCCGAGGGTCGCCTGCCAGAGTCCTGGATCGCACCCGAGCACGTCCGCCAGTGGCGCTCGCGATTGCATCTGCGCAAGGCGTTGGTCGACGAGCGCACCCAATGGCTGTTGCGGATCCGGTCGGTGCTCTATCACCACGGGATCAGTGGCGGGGCGCCCGCTCGGATTGCCGCCACCGGCGGCCGCCGGTTCCTTGACGGGCTCGATCTCCCGGCCGACGCGCACGAGCGCGTCACCGTCGCGCTGTTCATGGTCTCAACCCTCGAGCAGCAGGTTCATCAGATCGAGCGCGAGTTGCGCAAGATCGCGCGTCACCAGTCTGGCTGCCAGGCGTTGATGACCCAGTTCGGGGTCGGGGAGCTGATCGCTTTGACGTTCCTCGCCGAGCTCGGTGACGCCAGCCGCATGAGCAGCTCGCGCAAGGCCGTGCGGTTCGCGGGCCTGGACATCGGCGTGCATCGCTCTGACCAGACCAGTCGTGTCGGCCATCTCACCCGGCAAGGATCATCGCCGCTGCGCTGGGCGCTATATGAAGCCGCCCAATCAGCCACCCGCCGCCAAAGCCCCGACTATGCCCACTACCACGCGCTGCGCGCCGACGGGATGACCCACACCCGCGCGTCGCTGACGATCGCCCGCAAGATCGCCCGGCGTAGCTACCACCTGCTCAACAACCTCGGACCCGACGCCCTCGCGCCCGTCCCACAAACCGCCTGACAAGGACACCGTTTCCGCTCTCGGCCCCACCATCAACGATGCGGACCTTCCGGCCAGCTCCCTCAGCTTCTGCGGCGCCCACAACCTGTCGTGGCGGTCCTGACAGAGACCGAGCGGCCGGACACCCCCACGGGATGACCGATCAACCATCACGTCCCGAACCGCCACGACCGGCAGCTCGAGGACCCAGATAAGTCAGGGCACCCGCGGAACCAGATCACACCTGGAGGACTTGACAACCAAACACGTTCAGATAAGCGGAAGCGAAACCTGGAGCTTGGATGGCCTCGTTCACCCGAGGCGTGCGCCCAGGCGCCCTTCGCGGCGCCTCCTCGCGTGGCCGCACCGAGTACAACTGGACCATGCTCCCGGCTCTAGGCAGCGAGCCTGACCGACGATGTCCTCACTGAGAATCTGACTGGGATTGGTGACGCGCGGACAGATCTGCTGTGCTCCGCGGACGCGGGTCGTGGCGTGCGAGGGCCGTCGGAAGGTCGGCTCGGGAGTTGATGCCGAGTTTGGGGTAGATGCGGTAGAGGTGTGAGCCGACTGTGCGGTGAGAGAGGAACATCCTTGCCCCGATCGCCCGGTTTGTGAGTCCGGCCGCGGCGTAGCGAGCGATCTGCAGCTCTTGGGGCGTGAGTTCATCGCGGCGTTCGGTTGCGTAGCGCCGCCGGCTGCGTTCGCCGGAGGCGCGAAGCTCCTCGGTGGCTCGTGTTGTCCAAGGATCTGCCCCGATCAGCGCGAAGCCCTCTGCCGCGGTTCTGAGGTACGGCCGGGAATCTGCCGGACGTCGTCGGCGACGAAGGCCAGTCCCGAAGGCAAGGGCCACCCTGGATTGGATGAACACTGGCTGCTCTCGCAGGGCATCGATGGCGGCCATGAACTCAGCGTCGGTGTCGGCGTTGACGTCCACCTGATTCAGTACAGCGTGGACGTACTTCATGGTCTTGTCGGTTTCGTTGGACCTCGGGAGCTTGGGTATCCAGGTTCTCGCAGCAGCGGCGTTACCGCTCAGCCACGCGGCGTCAGCGAAGTCCATCAGGAAACAGCGCCAGTGTCCCAGCTCAATTGAGTGCGCCGGGTCGTCCGCGTTGATCACGCGTAGGGCGTCTTTGTACGCCCCCTCGAACGAGCCGACGGCGAGGTTCTGTACGACCTGTGCTCGCAGCAGGCATGCTTTCGCGAAGCTTGCCTTCAACGGCGTGAGCGTTCTCGCGGCTGAGCGAAGGAGCTGGGCGGCAAGATCCGCTTCGCCACGGGAGGCGGCAATGCTCGCGAGCACCGACTGGGTTACCCCATCATCCAGCTCGCGGCGCCGCGGCGCGAAACGGGTCCGCAGGCCGTCAGTTGCCTCACGTTGAACCTGCTGACATTCCTGCGCGCAGCTGGCCGCGAGGTTCCAGTCTCCCAGCTCGAATGCCGTCACGGACTGTGACCCCAACCCTCGCGACAGCAGACCGAGCCGCCCTTGAGCCCGGAAGCCGTCGATCGCTGCTGCTTGGAAGCCCAAGCCCATCTCGAACTCTCCGCAGGTGGTGAGAGCGACCCCGTACAGGTGCATGTCCTCAAAGCCACCCGTTCCGTCGTGGTTGTCAAGCGCGAGCCCGCCTGGGGTTTGGGTGGACGCGGTAGCGATGACCTGGGAGCCGCGTACTGCGGGCGCGCCGAGTCCGTAGACCGCGAGCAGCTTGCCGTGGGTGCGCTCAATGGCGAGGCGGTCTGCGTTGGCGGCGATCATCTTCTGTTGGC